>DATNCF010000001.1:0-5895 GCA_035571675.1 Burkholderiales bacterium
ATGCTCGAGTACGCCTGCGCCGCAGCGCGAACCCGAAATAATGACAAAGGAGGAACCTATATGAAACCGATGACAAAATTTGTTCTTGCCGCCTGTGCGGCCATGGCGCTGAACTCCGCCGCGGCCCTGGCCCAGACCTCCGGCGATGACGGCTACCTGGTCAACAACGGGCAAAACGTCACCAAAAGCGGTTTCGGCCTGTGCTGGCACACCGCCGAATGGAAACCCGGCTCCCCCGACGATTGCAGTCCGGCGCCCAAGCCCGTGGCCGCCGCCCCCGCGCCGGCGCCGGCACCGGCACCTGTGGCCGCGGTGTCGCCGCCGCCCGCGCCCGTCGTCGCTCAGGCGCCGCCCCCGGCCAGGCCCCTGCAGCAGAAGATCAGCTTTTCGGCCGACGCCTTGTTCGACTTCGACAAGGCGGTGCTGAAACCCAAGGGCAAGGAAATGCTCGACGGACTGGTGCAACAGATTTCCGGCGCGGACTACGGCACGCTGACGGCCACCGGCCATACCGACCGCTTCGGCACGGACAAATACAACCAGAGGCTGTCGGAACGCCGCGCTGGCGCGGTCAAGGCCTACCTGGTGAGCAGGGACATTCCCGCCTCCCGCATTGAGGCGTTTGGCAAGGGTGAAACTCAGCCCGTCACCAAGCCCGGCGAATGCAAGGGCGCGAAGACGGCCAAGGTGGTGGCCTGCCTGCAGCCGGATCGCCGCGTGGACGTGGAAATGTCGGGCAGCAAAACCGTCGCGGCCAGCCGCTAGGCCGATAACGGCGAGGATCGCGACTCTGTCGTATGAGTGAAACTTCCGGCGGCCGCCCAAGGCGGGCGCCGGATGTTGCTTTGGCCATTTTGCATTTTTCGCTGGATCCATCATGCCTCAAGCAGGTAACGACGCCCTCGCCGCCGCCGGATCCGCCGGTGCGTTGCCGAATGCCATTCTCAACAGCGCCAATTTTTCGATCATCGCCACCGACGAAAAAGGCGTCATCCAGTTGTTCAATGTCGGGGCCGAACGCATGCTGGGCTACACGGCGGCCGACGTGGTCAACAAGTTCAGTCCGAGCGATATCCATGATCCGCTGGAGGTGTCGGCGCGCGCTCACGCGCTGAGCGTGGAGTTTGCGACCCCCATATCGCCGGGATTCGAGGCGCTGGCCTACAAGGCCTCGCGGGAAATCCAGGACATTTACGAACTCACCTACATCCGCAGGGACGGCAGCCGCTTTCCGGCGGTGGTCTCGATCACCTCGCTGCGCGACGACTACGGCGACATCATCGGCTACCTGCTGATCGGCACCGACAATTCCGAGCGCAAGCGCGTCGAGACGGAGCTGAACGCGGCCATGGCCGCCGCGGACAAGGCCAATCGCGCCAAATCCGATTTTCTTTCCGGCATGAGCCATGAATTGCGCACGCCGCTCAACGCCATACTCGGCTTCGCCCAGCTCATGGAATCCGGCGTTCCGCCGCCCAGCCCCTCGCAAAGGCGCAACCTGGACCAGATTCTCAAGGCCGGATGGTACCTGCTGGAACTGATCAACGAAATCCTGGATCTGGCGCTGATCGAGTCCGGCAAGGCGACGCTGTCGCGGGAGCCGGTATCGCTGGCCGAGGTCATGCTCGAATGCCGCACCATGATCGAGCCGCAGGCGCACAAGCGCGGAGTGAGCATGAGCTTTCCGCGCTTCGAGACCGCGTATTTCGTGGCCGCCGACCGCACCCGCATCAAGCAGGTGCTGATCAACCTGCTGTTCAACGCCATCAAGTACAACAAGCCCGGCGGGGCAGTGGCCGTGGAATACACCTTGCTGTCCGGAAATTCGATCCGCATCGGCGTCCGCGACACGGGCGCGGGCCTGGCGCCGGAGCAGCTTGCGCAGCTCTTTCAGCCCTTCAACCGCATCGGCAAGGAGACCAGCGTGGAGGAGGGCACGGGCATCGGCCTGGTGGTGACCAAGCGGCTGGTCGAGCTGATGGGAGGAACCATCGGCGTGGACAGCATCGTCGGCACGGGAAGCGCGTTCTGGATCGAGCTGGGCCTCACCAGCGCGCCGCGGCTCGATATGCCCGAGGCCGATGTGACGGCGCTGTCGCACAGCCGGGCCCCGGTGGGCGCGCGGCTGCGGACCATACTCTACGTTGAGGACAATCCGGCCAACCTGGAACTGGTCGAGCAACTGATCGCGCGCCGCTCCGACCTGCGCCTGATTTCCGCCGCGGACGGCGATCTTGGCATCGAGTTTGCGCGCATCCACCGGCCCGACGTGATCCTGATGGACATCAACCTGCCCGGGATCAGCGGCGTCGAGGCCATGAAAATTCTGCGCGCCGACCCCGCCACGGGCCGCATACCCATCATCGCCCTCAGCGCCAATGCCATGCCGCGGGACATCGAACGCGGCCTGGCATCCGGTTTCCTCAACTATCTCACCAAACCCATCAAGGTCCACCAATTCATGGAAGCATTGGACGCGGCACTGCAACGTTCGCAACCGGCGCCGGGCCTCGCGGGCGCGGGTCGAGCCGCATGAAACTCGCCGAAGCCGACCTTCTCAAGGCGGCCATCCTGATCGTCGATGACCAGGAAGCCAATGTCACGCTGCTGACGCAATTGCTGGTCGAGGCCGGCTACAGCGGCGTTTCCTCGACCATGAAATCCGGTGAAGTATGCGCGCTGCATCGCAAGAACCACTATGACCTGATCCTGCTGGACTTGCAGATGCCGGGCATGGACGGATTCGAGGTCATGGAGGGCCTCAAGAGCAGCGACGCCGATCCCTACCTTCCCGTCCTGGTCATCACCGCCCAGCCCGGCCACAAGCTGCGCGCGCTGCACGCGGGCGCGAAGGATTTCATCAGCAAGCCCTTCGACGTGGCCGAAGTGCGGGCGCGCGTCCACGGCCTGCTGGAAGTGCGCCTGATGCACAGAGAGCTCGAGGGCTACAACGCCAGGCTGGAGGCAACCGTGCGGGAACGGACCGCCGAGCTGCGCGAAAGCGAAGCCCGCTACCGCAGCCTGACCGAACTCGCCGCCGACTGGTACTGGGAGCAGGATGAAAACGGCGGCTTCACCAAGGTCTCCGGACCGGTGCTGGACATGCTCGGCATGCGGGTGAACACCCTGGCCGGGGAAGGGAGCGCCGTTCAGGCGCAGGGGTGGAACCTGATCGAGCGGGAGCTGGTCCAGGCCAGGATCGCCGCGCGGCAGCCTTTTTTGGATTTTATTCTCAGCCGCATCGATGCCGACGGTACGGAACGGAAGTTCCGCGTCAGCGGGGAACCCATGTTCAACCAGTCCTGCCGCTTCATCGGCTATCGGGGAATCGGCGTCGAGCTCGGCGCCGCGAAATAGCCCAAGACCGAAGGTCCACGATGCCGCCGGCCAACAATCCGAACCAGAATCACCTTCTCGCCGCGCTCCCGCAGGCGGAATTCGAGCGCCTCGCGGCGCATCTGGAGCTGGTTGAGCTGCGCCTGGGCGAGGTGCTCTATGAGCCCGGTGAACAGTTGCGCCACGCCTATTTTCCGACCACGTCCATCGTCTCGTTGCACTATGTCACCGAGTCCGGGGCGTCGGCCGAAACGGCCGGAGTGGGCAACGAGGGCGTGGTCGGCATTTCGCTGTTCATGGGAGGAAACACCACGCCGAGTTCGGCCGTGGTGCAGACCGCGGGACAGGCCTACCGCCTGCCCAGCAAGCTGCTGAGAGAGGAATTCAAGCGCGCCGGCCCGATGCGCAGCCTGCTGCTGCGCTACACGCAGGCGCTCATCACGCAAATGGTCCAGACCGCGGCCTGCAACCGCCACCATTCGGTCGAGCAGCAGCTTTGCCGCTGGCTGCTGCTCACGCTCGACCGGATTCCCAGCGGCGATTTCGTCATGACCCAGGAACTGGTCGCCAGCATGCTGGGGGTGCGGCGGGAGAGCATTACCGAGGCCGCCGGGAAGCTGCAGCAGGCCGGCCTCATAAGCTATCGCCGCGGCCACATCACCGTGGTCCAGCGCACCGGCCTGGAGGCGCACGCTTGCGAGTGCTATGCGGTGGTCAAGAAGGAGTTGAACCGCCTGCTCTCGGACGTGAGGCATCGCCAGATCGCCGCGCCGCCTGGCGGCTCGGCTGCCCGGATCCACGCGGTCAAGTAAATCAAACCGGCTTGCGTCCGCCGATGACCCGCAGCAGGACGACAACGATGGCGATGACCAGCAGGATGTGAATGAGCCCTCCCATGGTGTAGGTCGTGACCAGTCCGAGCAGCCACAGGATGACGAGCACGACGGCGATGGTGTACAGCATGGCGACACTCCTTGATGAATGAGGCCCCATACTGCCTCGGCCATTCGGCCTTTTCGGTGTGCCAGCCGACATAGCGCGCTTCACGAAGCATTCCGCGCTCCTGCGCACAGTGCGGCCGTATGTGCGCTGGCTCGCAGACGCGCAAAGGGCCCGGGAACATCATGGCGGTACAGATTTCATCCGTCGAATAACTTCACCGGGAGTCCGCATGGAAACGAATACGCAGCCACGAAACTCCCTGCACCCCATCTGGTGGGGCGCGGGCGTTGCCATCATCCTGTTCAGCGCCGTCGGCACCGCCGCCGTGCTGGGATGGATTCCAACATCGATGGGAAGTGCGCGCGACAACGTTGCGCTGAACGCCCAGTCCGCCGCACCGCCACCCGCGAAGGCGCGTGCCCCCGTCCCGGCGCGGGCCGCCGCCCCGGCGGTTCAGGCCGAAAAAGACGCATCGCTGCGCACCCATATCGCCTACAGCCGCTGCCCGGATTGCGGCGTGATCGAGTCCGTGACCGAAACCGACACCAAGGGCCAGGGGTCGGGCTTGGGCGCGGTGGGCGGTGCGGTGGTCGGCGGCCTGGTGGGCAACCAGGTCGGCGCCGGCCGCGGCAAGGACGTCATGACGGTGGTCGGCGCGGTGGGTGGCGCGCTGGCCGGCAACGAAGTCGAGAAGCGGGTGAAGTCGACCAAGAGCTACGTCATCACCATACGTTTCGACGACGGCTCCACCCGCACCATCAGCGAAGCGAGCGCGCCGACCTGGCGCGCCGGCGACCGGGTCCGCATCGTCGACGGCGTCATACGCTCCAACGCCTAGGCGGTCGCGCAGCCATCTCCTTTTGCGATGGGTTGCCGGCGGCGGCCGGCTCGCCGCTAAGTATGGCAACACACGGAGCGCTTTCCCCCAACGGCGCATGCTGATCGTCGAAGTCGGGACGGGGAAATGCGATGAGCCAAAGCGTGTTGCACAACGGCAGCGGGACAAGGGAACCGGCGCCCGCGGCCACGGCCCTGCAGGGGCAGGAGGCCCTGATCAAGACCGGCGCCCTGCAGAGCGCGATTTTCAACAGCGCCAACTTCTCCAGCATCGCCACCGATGAAAAGGGCGTGATCCAGATCTTCAACGTCGGCGCCGAGCGCATGCTGGGCTACACCGCCGCCGAAGTGGTGAACAAGATCACCCCGGCCGACATTTCCGACCCCCAGGAAGTCGTCGCGCGCGCCCAGGCTCTGAGCCTCGAACTTGGCACCACCATCACCCCGGGCTTCGAGGCGCTGGTGTTCAAGGCCTCGCGCGGCATCGAGGATATCTACGAACTGACCTACTTCCGCAAGGACGGCACCCGCTTTCCCGCCGTGGTGTCGGTGACGGCGCTGCGCGACGACCAGGGCGCCATCATCGGTTACCTGCTGATCGGCACCGACAACACCGCGCGCAAGCAGGCCGAAGAAGCCCTGCTCCAGGCCGGCGCGCTGCAGAGCGCGATTTTCAACAGCGCCAACTTCTCCAGCATCGCCACGGACGAGAAGGGGGTCATTCAGATATTCAATGTCGGCGCCGAGCGCATGCTGGGTTACATGGCCGCCGAGGTGGTG
>DATNCF010000002.1:0-4497 GCA_035571675.1 Burkholderiales bacterium
TGACCTCGAGGAAATAGGGCCTGCCGGCCGCGTCCAGCATGAGGTCGGCGCGGCCCCAGCCGCGGCAGCCCAGGGCGTCGAAGGCGCGCAGCGCCTCGGCCTGGATGGCTTGCTCGGCCTCGGACGGCAGGCCGCAGGGCACGATGTAGCGCGTGTCGCTGGCCGCGTACTTGGCCTCGTAGTCGTAGAAGTCGCGCGGGGTCTCGAGGCGGATGAGCGGCAGCGGCGTGCGGCCCAGCACGGCGGCGGTGAGTTCGGTGCCCTCGATGAACTGTTCCGCGATGACGATGGGGTCGTAGTTGGCCGCCAGCGTCCAGGCCTCTTCCAGGTCGGCGGCCGACCTCACCTTGCTCATGCCGATGGAGGAGCCCTCGTTGGCCGGCTTTACCATCAGCGGCAGGCCGAGGCGCGCGGCCACGGCGGCGAAATCGCTGTCGCGGGTGAGCAGTTCGTAGCGCGGCGAGGGCACGCCCAGCGACTGCCACACCAGCTTGGTGCGCCACTTGTCCATGGCCAGCGCGCTCGCCAGCACGCCCGATCCGGTGTAGGGAATGCCCATCAGCTCCAGCGCGCCCTGCAGGGTGCCGTCCTCGCCGTAGCGCCCATGCAGGGCGATGAAGACGCGCGAAAAGGACTCGCGCGCCAGGTCTTCCAGCGGGCGCTCGCGCGGGTCGAAGGCGTGCGCGTCCACGCAGCGCGACTGCAGGGCCGACAGCACCAGCGCGCCGCTTTTCAGCGACACGGCGCGCTCGGCCGACCGCCCGCCGAACAGCACCGCGACCTTGCCCAAATCGCCGGCGATGGGGCCTGTCATTCGGCCTCCCCCACGATGCGCACTTCGGGGATGAGTTCCACGCCGAAGCGCAATTTCACCGCCGACTGCACGTAGGCGATCAGCGCCTCGATGTCGCCGGCCGAGGCATAGCTCTCGGGATTGACGATGAAGTTGGAATGCTTTTCCGACACGCTGGCGCCGCCGATGGCGTGGCCTTTCAGGCCCGCCGCCTCGATCAGGCGGGCGGCGTGGTCGCCGGGCGGATTGCGGAACACCGAGCCGGCGTTGGGCGTGCCGAGCGGCTGCGAGGCCGCGCGCTTGACCAGCAGATCGCGTATGCGCGCCCGCGCGAATTCGACGCCGCCTTTGAGGAAACGAAACCGCGCCGCAACGAACCACTCCTCGACCTGCGTCACGGGCGCGCAGTGGCGGTAGCCGATGTGGAAATCGCCCGGAGCGCGCTGGTGAAGCGCGCCGCTCCGGTCCACCGTGGTCACCGATTGCACGTATTCCCAGGTCTCCGAACCGTAGCAGCCGGCATTCATGGCCAGCGCGCCGCCGACCGTGCCGGGTATACCGGCCAAAAATTCGGCCCGAGCCAAGCCATGCGTGGCCGCGAACCTGGCTACTTTTGGCGCCGCCACGCTTGCTTCGGCGAGAATCCCATCCTCGCCTTGCAGCAGCATTTGCCCATGCGTGCGGTGCATGAGGATAACGGTGCCCTTGTACCCCCCGTCGCGCACCAGTAAATTGCTGCCCAATCCCACGAAGCACAGCGGTTCCCAACGCGGGAGCGAATTCAGGAAAACGCACAAGTCGTCCAAATCGGCGGGAACGTAAGCCCGGGCCGCGACGCCGCCGGCCCTCCAGCTCACATGTTTCGCCATGGGTTCGTTGACGAGCAACCGTCCGCGCAACGGAAGGTTATTGGTCATTGTCGGTTCGGCCATGTTCATTTCTTGGCCAACTGCGCGGGCACGCCGCCGATGGAGCCCGCGCCCATGGTGATGACCACGTCGCCGTCCGCGGCGAGCTTGCGGATGGCCATGGGCATGTCGGTGATCTTGGGCACGAACACCGGCTCGGTGCCGCCCGCCACGCGGATGGACCGGGCCAGCGAGCGGCCGTCGGCCGCCACGATGGGCGCCTCGCCCGCCGGGTACACCTCGGCCAGCAGCAGAGCGTCCACGCCCGACAGCACCTGCACGAAGTCCTCGAACAGGTCCCGCGTGCGCGTGTACCTGTGGGGCTGGAACGCCAGCACGATTCGTCTGTTCGGGAACGCGCCGCGCGCCGCTTCCAGCGTGGCGCGCATTTCCGCCGGATGGTGGCCGTAGTCGTCGATGAGCGTGAACTGGCCTCGCCCCTTGGGCAGGGTTACGTCGCCCCAGCGCTGGAAGCGCCGCCCCACGCCGCGGAATTCGCCCAGCGCCTTGACGATGGCGGCGTCGGGCACGCCCAGCTCGCCCGCCACGGCGATGGCGGCCAGCGCGTTCAGCACGTTGTGGCGCCCCGGCAGGTTGAGCTGCACGTCCAGAGGCGCCTCGCCCTCGCGCAGGCAGCGGAAACGCATGCGCTCGCCCGACACGATGTCCACGGCGCGCAGCATGGCGTCCTCGCGCGTGCCGTAGCTCACCACCGGCTTGGAGATGAGCGGCATGATTTCGCGCACGTTGGCGTCGTCGGTGCACAGCACCGCGCTGCCGTAGAAGGGCAGGTTCTGCAGGAAGCCGATGAAGGCCTGCTTCAGCGCCGCGAAATCGTGGTGATAGGTCTCCATGTGGTCGGCGTCGATGTTGGTGACCACGGCCACCACCGGCTGCAGGTGCAGGAACGAGGCGTCGGACTCGTCGGCCTCGACCACGATGAAATCGACGGCGCCCAGGCGCGCATGCGAGGCCGAGGCGTTGAGCCGGCCGCCGATGACGTAGGTGGGATCGAGACCGGCTTCCGCCAGCACGCTCGCCACCAGGCTGGTGGTGGTGGTCTTGCCGTGGGTGCCGGCCACGGCCACGCCCTGCTTCAGGCGCATGAGCTCGGCCAGCATGAGCGCGCGCGGCACCACCGGCACGCGCTTGTTTCGCGCCGCCAGGACTTCGGGATTGTCTGGTTTGACCGCCGTGGAGACCACCACCGCATCGGCACCTTCCACGTTGGCGGCGTCATGGCCGATAGCGACTTTCGCGCCAAGACCTACCAGCCGCTCAGTGGCGGCGTTGGCCGACAGGTCCGAGCCGGTCACCTCATAACCGAGGTTCACCAGCACCTCGGCAATGCCCGACATGCCCGAGCCGCCGATACCCACGAAATGGATGCGTTTTACCTTGTGTTTCATGCAGCAACCAATTCTTCACACACGCTTGCCACGCGGTAGGTGGCCTGCGGGAGCGCGAGCGAGCGGGCCTTCTCCGCCATAGCGAGCAATCGATCACGTCCCAACTCACGCAGCAGCGCGGCCAGACGCTGGGGGGTCAGTTCGGGCTGTTGAATCAGAATGGCCGCTCCGGCATCGCTCAAGTAGCGGGCGTTACCGGTCTGGTGATCGTCCACCGCATGAGGGAACGGGACCAACACACTGGCGACTCCCGCTGCCGAGATTTCGGCGATGGTCAGCGCTCCCGCACGGCAAATCAGAAGGTCGGCCTCGGCGTAGGCCGCGGCCATGTCGTCAATGAAAGGCACAGCCTCGGCCCCGACCCCCGCGCCGCGATAAGCGGCGCGCAACGAGTCGATATGCGCAGCACCGGCTTGGTGCTTAACCACTGGACGCTGATTCGCGGGCATCATGGCCAGCGCCTTGGGCACGGCGTCATTCAAGGCCTGCGCGCCGAGGCTTCCGCCCACCACCAGCACGCGCAAGGGCCCCGATCGCGATGCATAGCGCTGGCGCGGATCGGGAACGGCTGCGATATCGGCGCGCACGGGATTGCCCACTACCTCGGCATTCTTCAGCGCTCCGGGAAAGGCCTGCAATACGCGGCTGGCCATTTTCGCCAGCACTTTGTTGGTCAGGCCTGCCACCGAATTCTGTTCGTGTACCACCAGGGGCTTGCGCAGCAATGCCGCCATGATGCCGCCGGGGAAGGCCACGTAGCCGCCCATGCCCAGGACTACATCGGGACGCTCGCTGAACATCGCTCTCGAGGCCTGCGCGCAAGCGCGCAGTAGTCTGAAAGGCAGCATGAGCTTGGTCATGAGGCCCTTGCCGCGCAGGCCGGCAAACTGCACGGGCAAGAGCGGTATGTTGTGTTGAGGGACCAATCGTCCTTCCATGGCCGTCGGTGAACCCAGCCAGACCACTCGCCAGCCGTTCGAACGCATATGTTCGCCCACGGCCAAGCCTGGAAACACATGTCCTCCGGTCCCGCCCGCCATGATCATGAGTGTTCGCTCCATGTCATGTGGTCACACCTGTTGCCCACGCATCATCTGGCGGTTTTCCCAGTCGATGCGCAACAGGATGGCGATGGCCACGCAGTTGGCCAGGATGCCGCTGCCGCCGAAGCTCATGAGCGGCAGCGTGAGGCCCTTGGTGGGCAGCACGCCCATGTTCACGCCCATGTTGATGAAGGACTGCGCGCCGATCCACACCGCGATGCCCTGCGCGGTGAGCGCGGAGAACGGGCGCTCCAGGTTCACGGCCTGGCGGCCGGCGGCGAAGGCGCGCAGCACCAGCCAGGCGAACAGCACCACCACCAGGGTCACGCCGGCCAGGCCCAGCT
>DATNCF010000003.1:0-6174 GCA_035571675.1 Burkholderiales bacterium
AGCAGCACCGGCTGCACCTCGCTGTCGAACGCCTCCCACAGGTCGCCCTTCACGATGTAGTTGTGAATGTCCTTGACCCGCGGGTCGCCGAGCTGCGAATCGCGCAGGCGCGACACGGCATCGTATTCGTACAGGCCCTGCTGCGCCTTGGTGGTGGACTTGATGTGCCACTCCATGAGCTGCAGGCCCATGGCGCTCGCGACCTCCTCGGCCAGCTTGGTCTTGCCGGTGCCGGGCTCGCCCTTGATCAGCAGCGGCCGCTGCAGCGTGATTGCGGCGTTGACCGCGAGCGTGAGGTCTTCTGTGGAAACGTAAGTCGACGAACCCGTGAAGCGCATGGGGAGCCTGTGCGGTTATGAGGTAAACCGGCATTATAGCGGGAGAGAACGAGTCTCGTTCGACCCTGTTCCGCCTTTGGCCGCTCCCTGCTAGAATGGCCGCGCTCAGCGGTGGCCCGCTGCCTACTCGGGGAATGGCCGCAAGCGGGCCGGCGCCGCAAGCGCTGTTTACAACCAGACCCAAAACAAGAGCCTTATATGCGCAGACCATCGCGGCAGGGGAGCCCGCTGCACACCCCGTCTTTCCCGTCTTTTCGCCCCCTGTTGCGGCCCGCGGCCGGCGCCGCGCTGCTGGCCGCCGCCCTGAGCGCTTCCGTGGTAAGCGGCGCCGCCTGGGCGCAGTCCGCGCCCGCGGGCACGGCCGCCGCGGGCCAGAAGAAGAACTCCATGTGCGTGGGCTGCCACGGCATCCCCGACTACCATACCGCCTACCCGGTGGTGTACCACGTGCCCAAGATCGCCGGGCAGTCGCAGCAGTACATCATCAGCGCCCTCCGGGCCTACAAGGCCGGCGACCGCACCCATCCCAGCATGCGCGGCATCGCCGGGCAGATGAGCGACCAGGACATGGCCGATCTTGCCGCCTACTATGGCCGGCAGGAAGGAGCGGCAAAGTGAAGACCGCGATGAAACCGCTGCTCGCCGCGTCTCTGTTCGCCGCCCTGGCGCTGCCCGTCGCGGCGTTTGCCAAGGGCGACGCCGCCAAGGGACACGACAAGGCCAAGCAGGTGTGCGGCGCCTGCCACGGCGAGAACGGCGACAAGCCGCTGCAGCCCGAGTACCCCGTGCTGGCCGGCCAGCACCAGGACTACCTGATGAAGGCGCTCAAGGATTACAAGTCCGGCGCGCGCAAGAACGCGATCATGGGCGGGCAGGCGGCGCCGCTCACGGACAAGGAGATCGAGGACGTTACCAAGTGGTTCTCGGAGCAGAAAACGTCCCTGCACGTGATCGAAAAGTAGTTCAAACCTAAGTTATCAGGCAACGGCGCACTTCGGTGCGCCGTTTTGTTTCGGGCCGCCGCACTGGGCCTTTTAATCCCGCGCCGCGGAGCGACGCGCCTCCTGATCCGACGCCATAGAGCCCGAGCTAAGTGCTCCGCTTCAAGCAGTCGAGGTAGGCTTGCGCATCGGGCTGCCCGCCGTCACGCTGGGCGCGCCATACCGTTTCCCCCAGGCATTCCAGCACCACGTGCAATGCCTCGTGGCGGTCGCCGCGAGCGGCAGCCAGGCGTTCGAATTCCGCTTTGATGCCCGGCGGCTGGTCGATCGACAACTGCTCTTCAATGGCCAGATGCAGAGACAGGTGCAGGAAGGGATTGGCTTGCCCCGATTCCGGCGTGTAATCCTGCCCCAGCCCTTCCTCGCCCGATTCCAGCAGGGCATGGTATTCGGGGTGCTGCAGGATGAGGTCGAGCGCCGTCGTCTCCAGCCCGGCGAGCGGCTGGTTGGTCCGGTACTTTGCCCAGGTGTCGGTGAAAAACTGCCGCACCTGGTCGCGCGTGGGGTTGTACATGGTTATTCCATCGACTCGCTGCGCGCCGGGTGCAGGGACGTCCTTTTCGCCACCGTTTTCTCCGGCTTGGTTTTCTGCTTGAACTCGCACAGGTCGTTGATCGGGCATTCCGGGCACTTGGGCGTGCGCGCCACGCAGATGTAGCGCCCGTGCAGGATCAGCCAGTGGTGGGCGTGCTGCACGAACTCGCGCGGCACGAACTTCTCCAGCTTGGCCTCCACTTCGAGGGGATCCTTGCCGGGGGCGAGGCCGGTGCGGTTGGCCACGCGGAAGATGTGCGTGTCCACGGCAATGGTGGGTTCGCCGAAGGCCACGTTCAACACCACGTTGGCGGTCTTGCGCCCCACGCCCGGCAGCGCCTCCAGTTCTTCGCGCGAGCGCGGCACGCGGCCCTTGTGCTGTTCGATGAGCAGCCTGCAGGTGGCGATGATGTTCCTGGCCTTGGTGCGGAACAAGCCGATGGTGCGGACGTAGGGCGTGAGGCCGGCCTCGCCCAACGCCAGCATGGCTTGCGGCGTGCCCGCGTCACGGAACAGCGCGCGCGTGGCGAGGTTCACGCTTTTGTCCGTGGCCTGGGCCGACAGCAGCACGGCGATGAGCAACTGGAACGGGCTGCGATACACGAGCTCGGTCTTGGGGCTGGGGTTGGCCTCGCGCAGGCGCTCGAAAATGCGCCGGCGCTTGTCGGGGTTCACGCGTCGTTCCTTTCGCCGGACTTCCCGCGCTGAGCCCTGGCTCGCTCCATGGCGGCTTGTATCAGCGCGCGCTTGCGGTCGTCCGGTGCGACGTGGCGCCGGCCTTCTTCGACGCGCCGCGCGTGCTCCGCGCGCTCGGCTTCGAGGCGGGTGGTGCGCTTTTGATAGCGTTCGCGCGCGGCATCGGCCCGCGGCTGCGTCCATTCGCGGTCTTCACCGACGGCCGGCACCATGGTGATGCAATCCACCGGGCACGGCGCGACGCACAGGTCGCAGCCCGTGCACAGTTCGGTAATCACGGTGTGCATGTATTTCGGAGCGCCGGCGATGGCGTCCACCGGGCAGGCCTGGATGCAGAGCGTGCAGCCGATGCACCACTTTTCATCGATCAGCGCCACGTGGCGCGGCTGTTCCACGCCATTGGCCGGATTGAGCGGCTTGGGCTGCCTGTTGAGCAGCGCGGCCAGTTTCACGATGCCCGCGGCACCGCCCGGCGGACATTGGTTGAAGTCGGCGTCGTTCCGCGTCAGCGCTTCGGCATAGCGCCGGCAGTCCGGATAGCCGCAGCGCGTGCACTGCGTCTGCGGCAAGACGGCGTCGATGCGATCGGCCAGCGAGGTGTCCATGTGGCTACAGGCGGGCTATGGGGCTACAGGCCGTTGACGACGTCGGCGACCACTTCAGGCCCTCGGTAGATCAGCCCGCAGTAGAGCTGCAGCAGCGTGGCGCCGGCCGCCAGCTTGTCGCGGGCGTGCGCCGCCTCCATGATGCCCCCCACGCCGATGATGGGCATGGCGCCGTCCAGCGCGCGGGCGAGCTTGCGGATCACGGCCGTGGACATGTCGCGCAGGGGGCCGCCCGACAGCCCGCCTTCCTCGCCGGCATGGGCGAGGCCCTGCACGCCCAGGCGCGAGGTGGTGGTGTTGGTGGCGATGACGGCGTCCATGCGCTCCTTCACCGCCGTGCGCGCCACCGCCTCGATGGCGGTGTCGTCCATGTCGGGCGCGATTTTCAGCGCCAGCGCCACGCGCCGGCCGTGCTTTTGCGCCAGGTCCTCGCGCCGCGCGTGCATCCTGGCGAGCAGCGGTCCGAGTTCCTCCTCGGACTGCAACTGGCGCAGGTTGGGCGTGTTGGGCGAGGACACGTTGATGGTGGCGAAGTGCGCGTGCGGGTAGATGCTTTCCAGCGACTGGCAGTAGTCCTCGGCGGCGCGCGCCAGCGGCGTGTCCTTGTTCTTGCCGAGATTGACGCCGAGGATGCCGCGGTAGCGCGCGCGCCTGAGGTTGGCGGTGAAGCGCTCGATGCCCACGCTGTTGAAGCCGTAGCGGTTGATGATGGCCTCGGCTTCGCGCAGCCGGAACACCCGCGGGCGCGGATTGCCCGGCTGCGGGCGCGGCGTGACGCCGCCCACTTCCAGAAAGCCGAAGCCCAGCGTGGCAAGGGCGTCCACGTACTCGGCGTGCTTGTCCAATCCCGCCGCCAGCCCCAGCGGATTGGGGAACTCCAGCCCCATGGCATGCACCGGCTTGCGGGCCACGGGCTTGGCCACGAGGCCCGCGAGGCCGGCCGCGTGGGCGAGCTTCAGACCGGACAGGGTGGCGCGGTGGGCGGATTCCGGGTCGAGCTGGAACAGCAGGGGGCGGACGGCCTGGTAAAGCATGGTCAGTCGCGGCGGCGCCTTGGGGACGCGGTCGAAAGCAGGGGAGCGCATTATGCACCCGCCGCAGTGCGTACGCGGCGGACGGCGGTCAAGCCTTCAGCCGGCCGCCTCGTGGAGCGGCCGCCACTGGCCTTCGACATAGCCCTCGATGGGCTGGAAGCGCACCTTGTAGGCCATTTTGCGGCTGTCGCGAATCCAGTAGCCCAGGTACAGGTAGTCCAGGCCCAGCTGCCGGCATTGCTCGATCTGCCACATGATGTTGTAGGTGCCGAAGCTGGCTTCGCGGATGTCGGGATCGAAGAAGGTGTACACCGACGACAGGCCGTCGCTGAGGTGGTCCACGATGGACACCATGCGCAGTTCCTCGTTTTCGCGGAACTCCACCAGCCGCGTGTTGACCCGGCTTTGCAGCAGGAAGTGCGAATACTGGTCGCGGCTGTCCTGGTCCATGCCGCCGCCGGCGTGGCGGTGCGCCTGGTAGCGCAGGTACAGCGCGTAGTGCTCGATGCGAAAGCGCAGGTTGAGCGGCGTGGCGACCAGGTTCTCGTGGCGGCGCCAGGCGCGCTTCTGGCTGCGCCGCGGCTCGAAGGCGTTCACCGGCACGCGCACGGGCACGCAGGCCCGGCAGTTGTCGCAATAGGGCCGGTAAGTGAATATGCCGGAACGGCGGAAGCCCAGCCGGACCAGCTCGCCGTAGAGGTCGTCGCCGATGAGGTGGCTGGGCGTGGCTACCTGCGAGCGCGCCATGCGGCCCTGCAGGTAGCTGCAGGGGTAGGGCGCCGTCACGTAGAACTGCAGGACGGCGTGTGGAAGGTCGTTGAGTTGCGACATGTGTTCTCTACACCGCCGTCATGGCCGCGAATTCTTCAGCCGGACACCGGGCGAAGCGGACAACGAAGAACAGCGCGCCGCGCACGGCGGCTGATGGCACGGGGAAGGCTGACGACTCCGGGGTGGCTGACGACACGGGGATGGCTAACGGCACATTGGGCAACTGCAATCTCCTGTTCACGCGGCGCTCCGGCCTGGGTTCGAAAAGGAAGCGCCAGCCCATGAGGCGGCTGCTGCGGGATAGTCTACCAATTTCGCCAGCAGACGTGAGAACCGCGCGCGCGGCATGGGTCGGGCACCCAGGGAGGCCAGGTGCTCGGTGACCATCTGGCAGTCGATCAAGCCGAATTGCATGGCCTGCAGGCGGCGGGCCAGGGCCACCAGCGCGATTTTCGACGCATCGCTGCGCCGCGAGAACATGGATTCGCCGTAGAACACACGGCCCAGCGCCACGCCGTACAAGCCGCCCACCAGCTCACCCTCCATCCAGGTTTCCACGCTGTGAGCATATCCCAGCGCATGCAGCGTCCGATATGCCGCCTGCATAGGCTGGGTGATCCACGTTCCGGCGGCACCTCGGCGCGGGCCGGCACAGGCCGCGATCACCGCGGCAAAGTCGGAGTCGAAGCGCACCTCGTAGGCGCGGTTGCGCAGCACCTTGGCCAGGGACCGGGTGATGCGGATGTCCTCGGGCACGAGCACCATGCGCGGATCGGGACTCCACCACAGGATGGGCTCGCCGTCCGAGTACCAGGGGAAAATCCCGCGCCGGTACGCCGCGATCAGCCGTTCCGGCGACAGGTCGCCGCCCGCGGCGAGCAGGCCGTTGGGCTCGGCGAGCGCCGACTCCAGCGGTGGAAAGGGGCTCCCGGCTTTGAGCCAAGGAATCATGGCAGCGGTGTCTCCCCCGGCGTCTCCCCCGCTGTCTCCACGGTTGTGCGGGAGTGCCGCGCCGTCACACCTTCACGGTGGCGCTGGCCGGGCGCGGCGGAAACTTGATCTCGCCCGAGTGCACGCCGAAGGCGCCTGCGCGCCGGTCGGCATAGAAGTGCTGCAGCGTGGTGGAAATGGTGCGGAAGGCGATGTCGTCCCAGGGAATGTCCTGCTCGCGGAACAGCGCCACTTCCAGGCTTTC
>DATNCF010000004.1:0-3762 GCA_035571675.1 Burkholderiales bacterium
GCCCCGTAGCCGGGGACGAGGATGAAGCCGTGCGGCATCAGCG
The DNA here is from genome assembly GCA_035571675.1 of Burkholderiales bacterium. GTDB lineage: Bacteria > Pseudomonadota > Gammaproteobacteria > Burkholderiales > SG8-39 > CAIYPG01. The sequence continues at coordinate 44 of DATNCF010000004.1, forward strand.
CGCGAATGGTTCGGGCCTCTTCGGGATAGGTGGCGCCCACCACGGCGCCGATGGAACTGTAGCCCGAGGCGCCCACCAGCGCCCGGCCGATCTCGTCCACCGTGCGCGCCATCCGTTCGTACAGCCGCTCGCCCCCTTCCTGCAGGCGCTGGTCCTGAAGGTCCCCCGAGCCGCGGTTGGATGTCTTCACCAGCACGAACAGGCCTTTGCCGTAGTCGCGGCAGGCGTTCACAAACGGTTCCAGGCTGTCCCGTCCCAAATACGGTGACACGGTGAGGCAGTCGACTTCAAAGGCCGCGAGTTTGCGTCCCAGCGCTTCGGCGCCGCCGAGAAAGGCCTTGGCATAGGCTTCGGCGGTGGACCCGATGTCGCCGCGCTTGGCGTCGCCGATGACCAGCAGGCCGCGTGAGCGGGCGTAATCGATGGTGTCGCTGAAGGCCTGCAGGCCGCCCAGGCCGAATTGTTCGAAGAACGCAATCTGCGGCTTCACGGCCGGCACCAGGCCGGCCACCTGGTCGATGATGAGCCGATGAAAATCGCTGAGGATGCCGCGCACGGCTTCGGGTGCCGGCAAATCGCGATATTGGTCGACCACGAAATTCGGGATCAATTCCAGCCGCGGATCCAGTCCCACGATGCACGGGGTCCCGGTGCGTCGAATAGCCGCGATCAGCCTGTCGGCGAAGTTGTCCACCCGCATTCCCAAGTCGAAAATGAGCAAAATGAAGCGTTGGAATATAGGCTAGATGTTCCTGTTCCGCAAAGCAATGTTGCCAGGAGGCAAAAAATGATGCTCAAAGGTCGGGCCTCCCAGGGCGAGTCGTCCACAAGCTCTCATGTTGAATACGACCAACATCGGAGGCACCTGGACTTGATTAAAAGGGAGCGCCTCTCCGCCATTTTCTTCGGGAGCTAGCGCAGGCCTTTGTGGTTCCCGAAGGTCCTGTTGGCATGACCGGCTGTCACTAGAACGTCCAAGTCTTGAAAGGCATGGCATAAAGACCCCAGTCTGATGTGGGGTGGCGTAAGTCATGCGGGGGGTGGGGGCTCGGTTTGGATACAATGATTCTCGGAGGAAAAGCAAACGAGGAGAAACCATGCCGAAGTTGTCCCGAACGCTGGCCAAATATGCCTGCGCCGTTCTTGCATTGCTAGGACTGAATAGCGTCACCCAAGCCCAGACTTTTCCAAGTCGTCCTATTACCATCTACGTAGGCACCCAGCCCGGCGGCACCTACGACACCATCTCCCGCATCCTCTCCGCCGCCTGGCAGAAGAAGTGGGGCCAGAACGTCATCGTCGAATCGCGCCCAGGCTCCGGCGGCGTGCTCGCAACCAGCTTGGTTGCGCGTGCCGCGCCGGACGGTTATTCGCTGGTGTTCGGCGGGGCCTATGACGCGCCGCTGTTCCTGAAGGAAATCGGCTTCGATCCGCAGAAGGACGTCATTCCTGTGTCGGTGGTGGGGGTGCAGTACTACTTCCTGCTCACCAGCCGCAAAGCCAACACCAAGACCCTGGCCGAGTTCATTTCGCAGGCCAAGGCCAACCCCGGCAAGCTGAGCTTCGGCATCGTGCCCGCCGGCCAGCACGACATCGAGACCAACGACATGACGGGGCGCCTCGGCATCAAGCTGAACCTGGTGGGCTACAAGGGCATCGCGCCCATTTACGTGGCGTTGCTCGCCAACGAGATCGACGGAGCCATGGGCACCACCACGCCGCAGATGAAGACGGGCGAGATGATCGGCCTGGCGGTGGGCGGCCCCAAGCGCAATGCCGAGTTCCCCAACATTCCCACCTTCCGCGAGCTGGGCTACAACTACGACCCCATGGCCAATTACACCTTCTACACCCGCGCCGGCACGCCGGCCGACGTGGTGAACAAGCTGTACGAAGCCGCGGCCGAGGTCGCCAAGTCGTCCGAGTTCTCCGACCGGGTCACCAAGACCTACAGCATCGAAGCGGCGGGCTGGACGCCCGAGGCTTCGGCCAAGTTCCTGCGCGAGAACTACGAGCGCGAGAAGGCCGTGGCCGAGCGCGCGGGCATCAAGCCGCAGTAGGCTTTAAAAACGGACGCCGCGGGACGGAATTCAGTCCCCGTCCTTGCGCGTCACCTTCAAGTCGGCCTGGGCGTCGCGGTAGGTCCAGTTCGCCTTCAGCGCGCCCATCACGAGGTTGGGGTACTCGGGCTTGCCCAGGCTGCCGTTGTAGCGGCCGAGCGCCCTGAACAGGTTGCCGTTTTCCCGGTCGAGGTAGTAGCGCAGGATGACGCAGCCGTAGCGCAGGTTGGCTTCGGTGTCGAACAGCTTGCGCACGTTGCCGTCGCCGATCAGCGAAGCCCAGAACGGCATCACCTGCATCAACCCGCGCGCGCCGGCGTTCGACACGGCGTATTTGCGGAAATTGCTCTCCACCTGGATGAGCGCGAGCACCAATTGCGGATCGAGGCCGGCTCGCGTGGCCTCGTAGTGCACGCGCTCCAAAAGACGCAGCCGCGCCTCGTACTGGGGGATGCGCCGGTCAAGGCGCTTGGACATCTCGGTCTTCCAGCGCGCGGCGGCGATGCGGTTTTGGAAAAAGCCGTCGAGGATGGGGCGGTTGTCGGCAATGGAGGCATGCAAACCGGCCTGGACGCTGGCGGCCAGGGGTTCATAAATTTGATTCCCAGCTCTAGCAAGTCCTGTGAACAAGCCGGAGGCGGCGAGTGCAACCGCAAAAAAGCTCTTAAGGGCCATCCGTCGGGCAGTGGTTTGCCGGATGGTGCTGCGAGCCCGGTTCATCAAAATTTGGCCAAAGGACCTCCTTGGCAGATTCGGCTGCAGGCTACGGGGAGAGACGGCAACTCCGCTCGGCTCGGATAAAAAACGCTTTCTAATGGGAATTGATCGCCCCATGCTTATCCGCGAAGCCTGTCCAATAGGAACCGCACGCCGCCGGCAAGCGGAACGTTCGACGCTTTCTCGTCTCTTCGCCCCTGATATTCCACCGCGCCTTCTTTCAAAGACCGTTCACCTATGGTTATGCGGTGGGGGATGCCCATTAATTCCATGTCGGCGAACATCACGCCCGGCCTCCCGTCGCGGTCGTCCAGCAGCACGTCCACGCCGGCCTTGAGCAAGTCGTCGTAGAGCTTGTCCGCCGCTTCGCGCACCGACGGGCTCTTGCCATAGGCTATTGGAACGATGGCGACTTGAAACGGTGCAATCGGCGCCGGAAAAATAATTCCCCGCGCATCGTGGTTTTGTTCAATGGCTGCCGCCACCACGCGCGTCACGCCAATGCCGTAACAGCCCATTTCCACCGGAACCTGCTTGCCCGCTTCGTCCAGGAAGTTGCATTTCAGCGCCGCCGAATACTTGGTGCGGAGCTGGAAGATGTGGCCCACCTCGATGCCGCGGTGGATGTCCAGCTTGCCCTTGCCGTCGGGGCTGGGATCGCCCGCCACCACGTTGCGGATGTCGGCCACCAACTCAGGCTCCGGCAGGTCGCGGCCCCAGTTGACGCCCGTGAGGTGATAGCCCGCCTCGTTGGCGCCGCACACAAAGTCGCTCATGGCCGCGACGGTGCGGTCGGCGATCACTTTGACGCCGGAGCCCGCCCCGACCGGACCGATGTACCCCGCCTCGCAACCCAGGGCCTGGCGGATTTCCGCGTCGTGGGCGAAGCGAAACGGGCCGAGGCCCTGGATCTTGGCCGCCTTCACTTCGTTCAGGTCGTGA
>DATNCF010000005.1:0-5547 GCA_035571675.1 Burkholderiales bacterium
GGCCGGCACCCAGGCCTTCTTGGGCACGTCTTCCCACACCAGGGGCGGCTTGCCCGGGGGCATGATGCCGCGCACCGAGCCCACGCCCGACATCAGGTGCGGCACGCCGTTGATGAACCAGTGGTCCAGGCCCTTGTCGTCGCGGCGCAGGTGCGGAATCTTGTCGCCCCACTTGGCCTTGGACATGCGCGCGCGCCAGGTGTCAGGCCCCTCCTGCAGGTGGTCGTCGGTGGAGATGACTTTGTATGCGCGGGACATGCGGGCCTCCTTGGGCGTTGCCGTGACGAACGGCTACTGTGACTAAGTACGATAACTGTGGGGGAAATTGTAGTCCAGCCGCCGGCTTTCGGACGAGTCCGCCGTGCGGCCGATGCCGCTTTCCCACCTGTGGGAAAAGCCGGTTGAAGCCCGGGTCAGCGCCGGCCGCGCTCCTGCTAAGCGGCTAGCCGCGCTTCCGGGAATCGGGCAATCACGTCGAGCAGCAACGAGCCCAGGCGGGCCTCGCCTTGCTCGCGGTCCAGGGCGCGGTCCGGTGGGTTATGGCCGACAAAGCCAATGGACACCGGCGGCTGGTCGGGCCGCACCCGCACCGCCGCGCACACGGCCACCGAATCGGGCGAAGACAGCGCCTGCCAGGACGAGAATCGCCGCCGGCGCACGCGGCGCACGCTTTCCATGAGTTGCGGGTAATTGGGCGAGGGCTGATCGATGAGATTGCGCCTGAACGAGCGGCGCGCCGTGTCCAGCACCTCGGAATCGGATTTCACCGCCAGCAGCGACAGGCCGGGCGCGCTCGCCACCACCGGCGCGGTGAAGCCCTCGTGGTGCAGGGCGGGGACGAAGTTCTCCCCCGGCAGCGCCGCCACGCACTGCACTAGGCAGCCGTTCTGCACGCACATGAACACCGTCCGGGAGGTCTCGCGGCGCAGCCCCTCCACGATGCGCCCGAAGTTGGGGCCGCCGTAGAAGGCGCTCTCGATGTCGCGACCCATTTTGATGATGCGGTAGGTGGGCTCGTACAGTTTGCTGGCCTCGTCGAAGGCCAGGTAGCCCTTGTTGACCAGGGTCTTCAACATGCGGTCCACGCTGGAATTGGGCAGGTCCAGGGCGCGGCTGACTTGCACGGTGCGGGCGGGCCGCTGCCAGGCGCGGAAGAATTCCAGGATGTCCAGTGCGCGTTCGCCCGACTTGACCGTGTCGGGGTTCCTGTCTCGCGGGTTCGCCGCGCCAGGCTCCACGTCGTTACGGGCGCTGAGTGAGTCGTTCATGGGATTCCTCCGGGCGGGCAGGTGGCCAAAGGGCCGGCAGGACCGCCCACCATTCCTCCCTATAATGGTAGCACCCGCGTTTCCCACTGGCGGGAAAACACGTCCCGGCGGTTCCCCTCCGGCCCCCTTTCCGGTAGTTTTTCCACCGGATTCCTAACGAGAACGGCAATGCGGCTGATCGGCATCGACACGGGGGGCACCTTCACCGACACGGTCATCGTGGACGGCGAATCTGGCGTCACCACAAGCGGCAAGGGGAATACGGCGCGCCTGGGCATCGGCAAGGCCCTCACCACCCACGGCAACCTGCCCGAGGGCGTGATCGCCTCCATCGGCGTGGCGGCCAAGTCCATCGGCATGACGCTGGAGGAATGCCTGGCCGGCACCGACATACTGTCCCACGGCACCACCGTGGGCCTGAATGCCATGCTCACCGGCAAGGGCGCGAAGGCTGGGCTGCTGGTGACGGAAGGCTTCGAATCCACCCTGGCTATCGCGCGCTCCAACAAGGTCCACGGCCTGTCTGACGAGGAACTCACCGACGCGCTGAAGTGGCGCAAGCCCAACCTGCTGGTGCCGCGCCGGCTGACCCTGGGCGTGCGCGAGCGCGTCGACGTCACCGGCGCGGCGCTCACGCCGCTCGACGAGGCTCAGGCGCGCGCGCAAATCCGCAAGCTGGTGGCCGAGGGCGTCGAGGCCATCGGCATATCGCTGTTGTGGTCGGCGGTGAACCCCGCGCACGAGCAGCGCCTGGCGCAACTGGTGCGCGAAGATGCGCCGAACGTGCACGTCACGCTGTCCTCGGAACTCGCGCCGCGCATCGGCGAATACGAGCGCACCGTGAGCGTGGCCATGAACGCGTATGTCGCGCCCATGGTGACGCGCTATCTCTCCGGCCTGGACAAGGGGCTGCGTCAGCATGGCTTCAAGGGCCTGTTCCTGGTCATGACCATGGCGGGCGGGGTGCGCCAGGTGTCGGCCGTGCTGGCCGCGCCCATCCACACCCTGCAATCCGGTCCGGTGGGCGGCATGACGGCGTCGCGGCGCCTCGGGCAGATGCTCGATCAGCCCAATGTCATCGCCACCGACGTGGGCGGCACCAGCTTCGACGTGGGCCTCGTGGTGAACAGCAGCATTCCCACCGCCACGCGCCCGCGCATCGACCGCCACGGCATTGCGCTGCCGGTGGTGGACATCGCTTCCATTGGCACGGGTGGCGGCAGCATCGCGCGCGTCGACACCGGCATGGGCGTGCTGCGCGTGGGGCCGCAGAGCGCCGGCTCCATTCCCGGCCCGGCCTGCTACGGCCGCGGCGGCACGGAGCCCACGGTCACCGACGCGGCCGTGGTGCTGGGCTACCTCGACCGCCTGGGCGGCACGCTCACCTTGAATCGCGAGGCCGCCGTCACGGCCGTGCGCTCGCGTGTCGCCGAGCCGCTGGGGCTGTCGTTGGAAGAGGCGGCCGAAGGCATATTGCGCGTGGCCAACTCGCAAATGGCCGACCTGGTGAAGCGCGCCAGTTTACAGCGCGGCCATGACCCGCGCGACTTTGTACTGTATGCCTACGGCGGAGCGGCGCCGCAATACGTGGGACGCTACGCAGCCGAAATCGGCGCCCGGCGCATCCTGATTCCGCGCCTGGCGCCGGAATTCTCGGCCTGGGGGGCGGTGTCCTCGGACCTGCGCTCCATGAATGAACGCGAAATCCCGCCGCGGCCTTTGGCCGAAGCGCTGCAGGACGTGAACGCGTCCCTGCGCATCCTGGAAGAGCGCGCGTTGAACGAACTGCACGGTGCGGGCGAGGAACTGCAAAAGAAGGCCGGCACCGCCATCGAAGTGCGCCGCATGCTTGGGCTGCGCTTCCAGCGTCAAATTCACCGGCTCGACATACCGGTAAAAAGCTCGCAGTTGTCCATGGACGATGCGAGAGCCGCGGAGAACGAATTCCGCAAGCGCTACGAAGCCATCGTGGGCAAGGGCTCGTCGTATACCGACACCGCCATCGAAGTGCCCACGGTGACGGTGGAGGCGCGCGTTCCGGTGCCGACGCCCGACTTTTCGCTGCCCCCGGTCAAATCCGAGGCGCGCCCCACCCGCAAGCGTTCGGCCTGGTTCGACGGCAAGCGCGTGGACACGCCGGTGTACCAGTGGCACGACCTGGCCGAGGGAACGAAGGTAGCCGGGCCGGCATTTATTGAATCCGAACAGACAACCGCCGTCATCTATCCCGGACAAAGCGCCGTATGCGACCGGATTGGCAACCTGTCTTTGGAGACTGGGGATTGATCAGGTTTTTTCTCGTTGCCCTCTCCCCAACCCCTCTCCTCAGGAGAGGGGCTTAAAACCCGCGCGATTCATCCCTCTCCCCCAGGGAGAGGGACCGAGGGTGAGGGCAACGTTGAATGTGGCTCAAGCCGCAGCGGAGGCAGCAATGAATGTTCGCGAAAATGCAAAGTCTTCAGCTATTGGTCCCATTGAACTGGAAATCATTCGCCATCGCATCGAGGCCATCAACGCCGACGCCTGCGACACCCTGGTTCGCGTCTCCGGTTCGCAAATCGCCAGCGAAGCCAACGACCTGAACACCTCGCTCATGCTCGCCGACGGCACCGTCATCGCCGCCGGCAAGTACACGATGGTCTTGTCCACGTCGTTACATTTTGTGGTCGCGGATATTCTCGAGCGCTATAAAGACAATCCGGGCATCAATCCCGGCGACCAGTTCATCACCAACGACCCCTACGTGGGCACCAACCACCAGCCCGACGTGGTGGTGGTGGCGCCGATTTTTGCCGGCGACCAGCTCATCGCCTGGACCGGCTCGGTGGCGCACCAAGCCGACATAGGTGGTCCTGTCGCAGGCGGCTTCAACTACATGGCGCGCACCATCTGGGACGAGGGCGTGCCGCTCGCGCCCATGAAAATCGTCGAGCGCGGCGTCATGCGTCGCGACATCGAGCGCGAATACATTTTCCGCAGCCGCACGCCCGAACTGAACGCGCTTGACCTGCTGGGGCAGGTGGCGGCCAACCGCGCCACCACCGAGCGCGTGCTGGAACTGGCCGAGCGCTACGGCGCCGACGGCCTCGCGGCCGCGCTGGACAAGCTGGTGGTGTCGGCCGAGGCCGCTTTCCGCAAGCGCATGTCCGAGCTCCCCGACGGCGAATGGCGCAACAACGCGTACATCGAGCAGGCCGGCCTGGTGGACGGCGAGATCAGGCCCAACCAGGTGCACGCCGTGCGCCTCACACTGCGCAAGAAGGGCGAGTCGCTGGAGTTCGACTTCACCGCATCCACCGACCAGGCGCCGGGGCCCATCAATGCCTCGCCCTCGGCGCTGACCAACTTCACCATGGCGGCGGTGCTGTCCTACCTGTGCAACGGCATTCCCTGGGTGCCCGGCGCCATACTGCGCGCCGTGCGCATCACCACGCGCCCCGGCTCCATCGTGGCGCCCAAGTGGCCGGCGGCCGTGGCCATGGCGGTGAGCTCGAGCTGCCAGGGCCTGCGCATCGCCGTCAACGCCTGCATCGCGGCCATGCTGGACGCCTCCGAAAGCCAGGCCGCGCGCGCCATGGCGTCCACCCAATCGGCCGGCAGCGGGGCGGCCATTTCCGGCGCGGACGCCGCCGGCCACACCTTCAGCACCCTGTTCATGGACGAGCTGGCGGGCGGCGGCGGCGCCTACCCCGGCGCGGACGGCGAGGATTCCTCGGGGACGCTGTCCTCGCCCGGCGCGCTCACCTCCAACGTGGAAATCAACGAGGTGTACTTTCCGGTGCTGTACCGTGCCAAACGGGAACTCGCCGATTCGGGCGGGCCCGGGGCGCGCCGCGGCGGCGTGGGCACCACGCTGGCCTACGGTCCCCACCGCACCACCACGCCCTTTTCGCTGGCGCCCATCGCCTCGGGCCTGCAACACCCCTGCGCCGTGGGCGTGGCCGGCGGCGAGCCGGGCTACCAGGGCGCCTCCCTGGTCGCGCCGCTCACCGAAGTGGCCACCGCGCCGAACTGGGAGAGCATCGCGTCCGCGGTGGAAGTGAAAACCCCCGTGGTGGGCCAGAAGGTCAAGCCCGGCCACGCCTTCGTGTTCGCGGCGCAAGGCGGCGGGGGCTGGGGCGACCCTCTGGAGCGCGATCCACGGTTAGTTTTGGATGACGTGCTGGAAGGGCTGGTGAGCGCGGAGGGCGCCAGGCGCGACTACGGCGTGGTCATCGTTCAGAACGGCATCGCCAAGGTTGACGAGGCCGCGACCGCGCAGGCACGCGCCGCCGTGCGC
>DATNCF010000006.1:0-22037 GCA_035571675.1 Burkholderiales bacterium
CGCGATTTCTTTCGCGGTCGTGATCGGATCGCGCTCGATCAGCAGGCAGATGCCGCTTCCGACCTTGAGCGTCGTGGTCGCGGCAGCCGCGAACGACAGCGCGACGAACAGGTCGTAGGTGTCGTAGTACATCTTCGGCAGCTCGGCGCCGCCCGGCCACGGCGAGCGGCGCGAGGCGGGAATGTGCGTGTGCTCGGGAAACCACAGCGACTCGAAGCCGCGCTGCTCCAGGGCGCGCGCCAGTTCATCGGGCGCGATGGCGTAGTCGGTGGGGAACATCGTGACGCCGAAATCCATGACTTTCCTTCAACACATGCCCGTGGCAATGGAGACGGGCTTTTCCGGGAAGCGTTGCCTGCCGCAAGCGCCGGCAGCGCAATATGGTGGATCGATTTCAGCCGACCTGGCGCGCCTTGGCGACCAACTCCGCGTTGGTATCGACGAAGCGTTCGGCGATCGCCTGGAACTCCCGCTCGATCACGAGGAAGGCGTCCAACAGCAGGGGATCGAAATGCTTGCCGCGGCCCTCGCGCATGATTTCAACCGCCTGATCGTGCGGGATAGGCTGCTTGTACACGCGCCGGGAGACCAGCGCATCGTAGACGTCGGCCACGGCCATCAGGCGTGCCGAAAGGGGAATGGCCTCGCCGACAAGCCGGTCAGGATAGCCGCTGCCGTCCCACTTTTCCTGGTGGTAATGCGCTATTTCGCGCGCGACGCGCAGGAAGCTGCTCGGCGCGTCGATCAACTCCTCCGCCGCCAGGATGGCGTCGCGTCCGAGCGTGGTGTGCGTCTTCATGATCTCGAATTCCTCGGGGGTGAGCTTGCCCGGCTTGAGGAGAATGGCATCCGGTATTCCGACCTTGCCGATGTCGTGCAGCGGCGCCGATTTGTACAGCAGCTCGATGTAGGCGTCGCTCAGCTCAGGAGCAAACTTCGGATCCGGCTGCAGTTGCCTCGCCAGCGCCCGAACATAATTCTGCGTGCGGCGAATATGTTTGCCGGTCTCGTTGTCGCGGGTCTCCGCCAGCGACCCCATCGCCATGATGGTGACATCCTGGATGACCTGCACTTCGCGCGTGCGCCTTTGCACCTCGGACTCGAGATAGGTGTTCTTGTCGCGCAGAAAATCCGCCGCGGCCTTGAGCTCAAGCTGGGTCTTGACGCGCGCCATCACGATGGGCGGTGAAATGGGCTTGGTGATGTAGTCGACGGCGCCGACGTCGAAGCCGGCCTGCTCGTCCTCGACCTCCGTCTTCGCGGTGAGGAAGATGACCGGAATGAGGCGGGTCACGGGGTCGGCCTTCAGGCGGCGGCAAACCTCGTAGCCATCCATGCCCGGCATCATGATGTCCAGGAGCACGAGATCGGGAATGGGTTCGGTCGCGGCGGCCTTCAAGGCCCGCTCGCCGTTGTTGGCGATCCTGGTCCGGTAATGGTCCGTGAGCAGCGAATGCATGAGGGTCAGGTTTTCGGCCGTGTCGTCGACGATCAGGACCGTTCTCTTTTCGGTGAAATCCAGCGTGTCGCTCATTTCGAAACTCCCTGAAGATCCATGCCATGCTCCGCGGCGGCGCGTTTGAGCTGATCGAGCGCCGGGTCGAAATCGAAGTTGCTGACGGCCTTTTCAAACGCCTCGTAGCCACCGTTCGCGAACACGGCGCGAAGGGAGGCTGCATGGTCCATGAGATAGTCTACCGCGTCGCCGTCGCTGGTCGCGAGCAGCACGGCGAGTTGGCCGGCGCGCGCCGCCGCGGCCTGGTCGAGCACGGCGGGCGTCTGCGAATGCGCGCCGTCGCGGGCCGAGCCCATGGCCGCCCGGATCGCCGCCACCGCCGCGGCAAGTCCGGTCCTGAATTCCCCCAGCGCCGGGTCGATCGCCAGGCGCGCCGCAATCGCCTTTTCCAGCGCCGCGGCGGTGGAATGGATTTTTTTCAACCCGATGTTTCCGGCCACGCCCTTGACGGTATGCGCGGTGCGTTCGGCGGTGGCGCGATCCCCGCTTGCCATTGCCGCGGCAACCTGCGCGGCGGCGTCGGCCTGCCGGTCGGCGAACTGCCGCAGCAGGCTCAGATAGAGCACGCGGTTTCCGGCCACGCGCTTGAGGCCGGCCGCGGCGTCCAGACCGTCGATCCGGGGAAGTTCATGCGGATCAGGCGGCGATTCACCGCCGCCCGCCATGCCGCTGGCCGCCGGCGCGGAAACGGCATCGGTACGCACCCATCGCGCCAGGGTCTGGAACATGGCCGGCGGATCGATGGGCTTGGCGATGTGGTCCACCATGCCGGCCTCCAGGCAGCGTTCCCTCTCCTCGACCATGGCGTGCGCGGTCATGGCGATGATGGGCAGTCGGGCGAAGCGATCGTCGGCGCGAAGCCGGCGCGTGGCTTCGATGCCGTCGATTTCCGGCATCTGCAAATCCATCAGCACGGCGTCGTAGGCCCGCGGCCCCTTCGCCATGAGCAGGTCCAGCACCACGCGGCCGTTCGCGGCCACCTCGACCGTCGCGCCGGCGCTCTCCAGAAGCTCCACCGCGATCTGCTGGTTGATTTCATTGTCCTCGGCCAGCAGCAGGCGCGCGCCGCGCAGGCTCGGGGCCTCGGCGGCGCCCATGGCCGCGCGCGCCGCTTCGCCGCGGGCCGGCACGAACATGCGCAGCAGCGTGTCCAGCAGCGAAGACTGGTTGATCGGCTTGGTCAGGAAGGCTTCGATGCCGGCGGCCTCGGCTCGCGCGCGGACCTCTTCGCGGCCGAACGCCGTCACCATGACCACCCGCGGCGTTTTCTCCATGCCGCGCAGCCGCGTTGCGGTTTCAACCCCGTCCATGCCGCCCATTTGCCAGTCGAGGAAGATCACCTCGAAGGGATGATCGGTCAGCGCGCCGCGCACGGCGTCGAGCGCCTCCTCTCCCGAAGTCACCGCGCTCACCGCGAACCCGAGTCCGCTGAGCATCTCGGTCAGGATCTCGCGCGCCGCGGCATTGTCGTCCGCGACCAGCACGCGCATGCCGTTCAACGCCGCCGGAAGCACCCCGCGCCGCGCGGGCAACTCGGGGCCCAGTTCGAACCAGGCGCTGAAGCCGAACACGCTGCCGCGCCCGGGTTCCGACTCCACCTGGATGGAACCGCCCATCAACTCCACCAGGCGCTTGCTGATGGTCAGCCCCAGGCCGGTGCCGCCGTATTTGCGCGTGGTCGAGCCGTCGGCCTGGGTGAAGGCGTTGAACAGCCTGCCGGCCTGCTCGCGCGTCATGCCGATGCCGGTATCGCGGACTTCCACGTGCAACTGGACTTTCTCGCCCAAGCGCTCCTGCGCGCGCACCACCACCGCAATCTGGCCGCGCTCGGTGAATTTGACCGAATTGCTCACCAGGTTGGTCAGAATCTGCCCCAGCCGCAACGGGTCGCCCACCAGGGCCTGCGGCACGTCCGATGCGGTGTCGAACAGCAGTTCGAGGCCTTTGTCGTAGGCTTTCTCGGCGATGAGCGAGGAGACGTTGTCCAGCACCTCGTCAAGGCGGAAGGCGACGCGCTCCATGTCGAGACGGCCCGCCTCGACCTTGGAGAAGTCCAGGATGTCGTTGATGATGCCGAGCAGCGAGGTCCCGGCGTTATGGATCTTCGACACGTAATCGCGCTGCTTGGCGCTGAGGTCTGTCTTCAGCGCGAGATGCGACATGCCGATGATGGCGTTCATCGGGGTGCGGATTTCGTGGCTCATGTTGGCCAGGAACATGGACTTGGCCCTGGTCGCCTCCTCGGCGACGCGCATCGCCGCGCGCAGCGCCTCCTCGGCCTCCTTGCGCGCCGTGATGTCGTTGACCCAGGTCGCCACCAGCTTTTCGTCGTTGACGGTGACCATGGAGGCGTTGAGCAGTGCCCAGAATTCGCTGCCGTCCTTGCGCCGGAAACGCGTCTCGAAATTGCGCGCTTTGCCGTCGCCGCGCAACTGGTCGATGAATGCCTGCCGCCCCGCCGCATCGGCGTACAACTGCGCCGCCGGCGTGCGCAGCAGTTCCTCGCCCGGATAGCCGATCATTTCGATTCCCCGCGAGCTGACGTGGCGGAATTCGCCGCGCAGCGTCGCCAGCGTCAGCCCGGCCAGGCTGGAATCGAGCAGCACCCGCAGGTAGCTCTCGCGTTCCGCCAGTTCTTTGGTGCGCGCCTCGATCCTGGATTCCAGTCCGCGCGTTGCCTCCAGCAGCGCGAGCCGCATGCGCTCCTGAGCCGCGCCCAGGTCGGCGAATTCGCGCGATCCCGCCCGCACCTGCACAGGGCGATCCAATTCGAGATTTCCGATGCGCTCGCTTTCGCCGACCAGGGCGCGAATGGTGGCGGCGACGCCGGTGGCCAGGCGCCGGGCGGTGACATAGGCCAGCCCCAGGGCCAGCAGCAGCAGCGCGGCGAGCACCAGCGCTTGCTGCACCGACCCTACCCCGAACTCCTTCTCCGGGGCAAAGGCCGCGATGAGCAGTTGCTGGTTGCGCAGGCTGAACGGCCTGAAGTCGCCGATCCAGGTGGCGCCCTCGGCGTCGAACGACTGCAACTGCCCCGCCTTTTGCGCGCCTCGGGTCCAGTTGCCCAGGCCGGCGGCCAGCACCCCGAAGCCCGCCTGCTCCGGCGTTTTCAGCAACCGCGCCCGGATATCGTCCGAGTTTTGCAGCGCGGGATGGCGCGGCGTGGCAAGCACTTTCCCATCCGCCGTGAGCAGCGCGACACGGCCCGTCAATCCCAACTGAAGCGCGGAAGTGAACTGGGACAGGTCAAGCAGCGCAACATCGAACGCAATAACATCCTTGAGCCCCGTGCTTCCGTCCGTGACGCGCGTCGAAACCGTCATCCCCGGTTCCTTGGCGGTGAAAAAGGTGTAGGGGTCGGTCCAGTGAAAGTCGCCGTCGTGGGCCAGCCGCATCGCGGCCTGAAACCACGGGCGTGCGCGCGGGTCGTAGTCCTCGTCACGCCATTCCTCCCGGAGCAATCCCCCGGCCGGACTGAAATACTGGAAGAACTGACGCCTTCCCAGACGTTCGGGATTGCTGTAGCGCACGGTGGATTCACCGGATGGAGAGCGGAACAGCGACAGGCCCTCGCCATGCTCGTTGTAGAACAGCGCAGTCGAAATCTGCGGCCGGTTGCGCAGCATGGGAATCAGGAAGCGCCCGAATTCCCTGGATTTCCTGACGCCGATCTGGCCGTCGGCGGCCCAGTCCCCGACGGTGCTCGTCACCCGTTCAACCTGGTGCGCGAGGGCGTTTACCTCGTTTTCGACCTGGTCGGAGGCGTGCCGCATTTCCAGCAGCGCGATATCGTCTTCCAGGGGACGGGCGACGAACAGGTACGCCGCGGCCGTGAACACCGCGAACGAGAGCAGAACAATGCCCACAACCTGGCGCAAAAGCACACGCCGGATCGAGGGCAGCGGCGTGGATCGATCCTGCTTCAAGGTCCTTTCACTCCCGGTTTCCGTTGCGCTTCGCGACCTGCAGTATCCGGTATCTGCTGCCCTACCAGGACGATGATGCCTGCCGGCGCAACAAAAGCCAATGGCGGCCGAGCCTCCGGTGGCGCCCGCTCCTCCCCGGCCGGGAAGCGCGGTTTGACCCGCCCGTCTCAGCCCAATGAAGGAAATTTAAGCTTCCTTCAATTGATCCGATATGCAATGAACAGCGCAATTTAGCGCCATTGTCCAGGATTGGGATGCCACAGGCATTGTGCCCGCGCCCCTTGCCGACTGCCCTTGATCGCATTGCCGGTGCAACGGCGGGCATCGCAGCGCGCCGCGCCGGTCGGTTCCGGGGCGGGATATCCCAGGAGGCAAGATGAGCAGCGTACTCGAACACAGTGCAGCCGCCGAGGTGGCGAAGGCGCGGGCTGCCGCGCCGGCGGCAGCCGTGGAACGACCCGCTGCCGACCCGCCGGAGGCGAACGTGGGCGGCTTCGGCCTGCCGCGCTTCGCCACGCAGGAGCAGGGCGCCCTGTTCGTCGACGTGGCGCGCATCGAGTCGCCCGAGCACTTCACTCATTTTGTCCAGCGCGTGTTCGACGACGGGTTCCTGTTCAACCAGCTCGATTACGCCAACTTCCAGCGCGCCCTGCATGTGGGCGGCACGCCGGCCGGAGCGGCGGTGCGCAAGCTGCGCCTGGCCTCGGGCATCGCCCCCTTCCTGCCTTTGCGCCGCAGCCTGTACAAGACGGTCAAGATCACCGGCCAGGGCGCGGACGAGCAGGCCGAATACATGTTCGAGCCCTGCGCGCTCGAGAAAACCGTCGAGGTCACGGTGGACGTTCCGGCCGACGAGCCGGGCGGCGAACCCACGACGCGCCAGGAACTGCAAAAGCTGGTTGAACCCGCCACGCTCGACTTCGACGAGTTCGTGGCCGACATGTGGGACAAGGGCGTGCGCTTCGGCATCGACGCGGCCGAGGTGAAGAAAGCAATCGCCAAGCGCGAGACCGCGCGGCTGGTGATCGCCCGCGCCGCGGCGCCAGGCACCGGCACCGACGCCACGGTGGAGGAGCAACACTCGGACGCCCTGCACCGCAACAACACCCCGCGCCTGCTGCCCAACGGCCGCGTCGACCTGGCGAGCTTCCAGAACCGCTATCCCATGGTGAAGGAAGGCACCTGCCTGCTGAAGAAGATTCCGCGCCGGCTGGGCGAACCCGGGCGGCAGGTCGGCGGCGGCATCATCGAGCCGGAGATCCCCGCCGACGTGGACCTCAACACCCTGGCGGGCCTCGGGACCCGGGTTGAGGCGCGCCGCGACGGCGACTACCTCGTGGCCATCGTGCCGGGCTTTCTCATCATCGACACACACTCCCACCAGATGTCGGTGACCGAGAAAATCGTCAGCCACGAGGGTGTGAACCTGCGCACCACGGGCAACCTGTCGCTCGACAGCGGCGACTTCGAGGAGCATGGCGAGGTGCAGGAGAACCGCAGCGTGGAAGGCAACAACATGACCTTCCTCGGCCTGGTATGCGGCATCATCGTGTCCAAGGGCGGCAAGGTCTGCCTGAAGGACATTTCCGGCGGCCAGGCCAAGAGCCCCAAGGGCAGCATCGTGGCCACGGGCCGCGCCTCGCGCGCCGTTTTCGAGGCGCCCGACGGCGAGATCACGCTGGCGCACGCCGAGGGCTGCACCATCGCCGGCGGACGGGTGAAAGTCGAGTACGCCGTGCGCTGCCAGATAGTGGGCGACGCCGTGGACATCGGCACGGCCGAGGCCTGCATCGTGGCGGGCAAGTCGGTGCGCATCGACTGCGCCCGGCCGCACCGCGGCGACGAAACCGTGGTCACCGTGCTCACGCCCGACTCGGCCGCAAGCGACAAGCTGCTGGCCCAACTGCGCGAGGCGCGCGCCAAGCTGGAGGCCGCCATCCGCGAAAAATCCCGGCTGGCCCTGGAGGCGCGCGAGCAGCCCGATCTCAAGAAATACCTGCTGCTCGAATCCAGGGTGCGCTCGGGCGAGCTCAAGCTCAACGACACCCAGCAGATGAACTGGCCGCGCCTGGCCGAAAAAGTCGCCCCCCACCTGGGCGGTCTGAAAAGGCTGCTGGAGGAAACCAAGGCCCTCAAGGCCAAGCACGCGGAACTGTCGCAGCAGATCGACGCGTCGGCCAATGAAACTGCGCAGGCGGCGGGCAACCGCCAGTGCGCCATCCGTCAGGTGGGCGGCGACACCTTCGTGCGGGCCATGCCCTTTCCCTCGGGCGCCGCGCCCTTGTCAGCCGACCAGTGCAGGCAGTTGCTGGCGCATCTGAAAGACGCCCCCTCGGCGGGCTGGCTGTTCAGCGGCGCCTCGGGCGAATTCAAGTGGAAATACGAGCGCGGGGCGCGCGCGGGTTCGGACTTGGTGGAATAGGAGCCACGTCCGAGCGTGGGAATGCCCTAATTTGGTGCAAAATATCGCGCCGCGGACCGTCTCTCTTGTCTAGCGCACCGCTATCGTGCAATCGCACTCTTCTGGTGCCATGCGTGCTATAAACCTCCGCCATCGATGGGGAGGGCCTCGTGAAGCACCTTGCATGCATTCTTGGACTGTCAGCGTTTTTCTCGCAACCCGCGTTCGCAGCCGACCTTGCACCCGGTTCTGCTGATTCCGCTTGGCTGCTGACGGCCACGGCGCTGGTGTTGTTCATGACCCTGCCTGGATTGGCGCTGTTCTACGGCGGGCTGGTGCGCACCAAGAACGTCCTGTCGGTGGTAATCCAGTGCGTGGCGGTCACGGCCGTGGTCTCGCTGCTGTGGCTGGCCGTGGGCTATTCCCTGACCTTCGGCGACGGCCGCGACGCGCAGGCCTGGATCGGCGGCATGGACAAGATCTTTCTCAACGGGGTGGGGCCCTCGGCCGCGTCCGGCGGGGTTCCCGAGCAATTGTTCTTCCTGTTCCAGATGACTTTCGCCGTCATAACACCGGCGCTGGTCATCGGCGGCTTCGCCGAGCGCATCCGCTTCGGTGCGGTGCTGATTTTCGCCGTGCTATGGCTGCTCGCCGTCTACGTGCCCGTGGCGCACTGGGTTTGGGGCGGCGGCTGGCTGGCCAAGCGCGGCGTGATGGATTTTGCCGGCGGCATCGTGGTGCACCTCACCGCCGGCGTGTCGGCCATGGTGGCCGCGCTCATGCTGGGGCCGCGGCGCGGCTTTCCGCACATGTCCATGCCGCCGCACAACCTGCCGCTGACCGCGGCCGGCGCGGGCATGCTGTGGGTGGGCTGGTTCGGCTTCAACGGCGGCAGCGCGCTGGCGGCCAACGGCCTCGCCTCCTCGGCCATTGTCGCCACGCACATGGGCGCCTCGGCGGGCGCCCTGGCCTGGATGCTGGTGGAGTGGCTGCGCTACGGCAAGCCCTCGGTGCTGGGCATTCTCACCGGCATGGTGGCGGGCCTGGGCACCATCACGCCGGCCTCGGGCTTCGTCAGCCCCATGGGCGCGGTGTGCATCGGCCTCATCGCCGGCATCGTGTGCTTTTTCGCCACGCAATGGATCAAGCGCGGCCTGCACATCGACGACACCCTGGACGTGTCGCCGGTGCACGGCGTGGGCGGCGTGATCGGCACCCTGCTCACCGCAGTGTTCGCCGCGCCCGCGCTGGGCGGCCTGGGCTTCAGTTCCGACACCACCATCGGCGGCCAGTTCGCCGCCCAGGCGCTGGGGGTCGTCAGCGTTGGGATATGGGCGGCCGCGCTCACCTGGGTCATCCTGAAAATCTGCGCGCTCACGGTGGGGCTGCGGGTGGAGGATGAGCACGAGACCGAGGGCCTCGACCTCGCCTCGCACGGCGAGCGCGCGTATAACGAGTAACCCTCCTCAGGGCCTCGGCGGGCGCGGCGCCGCGCGCGTAAACTGAAGTCTGGCGAGGAGGAGACCATGAAAGCGCTGCTCAGCAAGACGGCGGGAGATGCTTCAACCCTGGTGCTGGAGGAAGTGGCCCCACCCAAGGCCGGGCCGGGACAGGTGGTGATCGGCGTGAAGGCGGCCGGCATCAATTTCCCCGATGCCCTGGTGATCCAGGACCTGTACCAGATCAAACCGCCGCGGCCCTTCGCGCCCGGCATGGAAGTGGCCGGCACGGTGCTGTCGGTGGGCGCGGGGGTCACCCGCATCAAGCCCGGCGAGCGCGTGCTGGGCATCCCGGGCTGGGGCGGCTGCGCCGAACAGGTGGCCGTGCCCGAAGCCAACTGCATGCGCCTGCCCTCGGCCATGTCCTTTGAGGACGCCTCGGTGCTGGTGGCCACCTACGGCACCGCGCATTACGCCCTGCACGACCGCGCCAACATCCAGTCGGGCGAAGTGCTGCTGGTGCTGGGCGCCGCGGGGGGCGTGGGAGCGGCGGCAGTGGAATTGGGCAAGGCGGCCGGCGCCAAAGTGATCGCCATGGCGTCGAGCGAAGACAAGGTGGCCTTTGCGCGCGCCTGCGGCGCGGATGCGGGACTGGTCTATCCGCGCGGGCCGCTCGACAAGATGCAGCAAAAAAATCTGGCCGATGGAATCAAGGCCTGCTGCAAGTCCCTGGGCGTGGAAGGCGTGGACGTGGTCATGGACGCCGTCGGCGGGGATTACGCGGAACCCGCGTTGCGGGCCATGAACTGGTACGGGCGCTACTTGGTGGTGGGCTTTACCGCCGGCATACCGAAAATGCCGCTGAACCTGGTGTTATTGAAGAGCTGTCAGGTGGTGGGCGTGCTGTGGGGGGCGTGGGCGGCGCGCGAGCCTGAGGCGCTTCACGACCACGTGGAAGAACTGATGAAGCTCTACCTCATAGAAAGAATAAAGCCGCGTATATCGAAAAGGTTTCCCTTGGCGAAGGGTGGAGAGGCCATCAAGGAAGTTGCGGACCGGAAGGTGATGGGCAAGATCGTGGTCACGATCGATAGTTAGGCCCGAGGAGTCCGCCATGCGGCGGCGCTGACCCGCGAAGCATGGAGGTAAAGCCTTCATCCCTCGTTCCGGGAATACGGGTTTGCAGGGCGCCAAGCGCCCCGTTTTTTTGCCCTGCACAACCTCGAATCGGGAGTCGTCTTGCGGCTGCGGCTTCCGGTCGCGCCAGCGATCCGGTGAAAACGAATGGCACATCACCAAGGCCGAGTAGGACGGGAGGATGTAGCCTGCCGGACATTTCCTGCGTGGGCCGTATTTTTACGCCTTTTGTCGTGGTGGCCTCCGGCTGACCCGTTTTCAGGTCGAAGCGATACTGAAGCCGTCCAACGACAGAGGAAAAATATCATGAAGCGTTTTCTATTGACCACGACTGCCGTTCTCGCTATCGGCACGGCCATGGGTGCAGCCGCCCAGCAGGGCGCGCCGAGCAGCATGAGCGTCGGACAGCAGCAGAAAATGGCCCAGAATCCGCGCTCCGACTGTTATGGATTGAGCGGCCGGGCTCTCAGCCGCTGCGTTGCAGACCAGCGCCATGACCGCGTGGTCCACAGCCGCGCCAGCGCGGACGATCCGGCCAAAAGGCCCGCCGGAACGAGCAACGTGAACCCGGGGGTCAGCGGAACTGATACGGGGGGCGGGCGTTGATCAACGGCCCCTGGCACTGTAAAGGCCCGGACTCGTCCGGGCTTTTTTTATGTGGCGAACCGACGTTTGAAGTAGGGGCGCGCGCTCGTCCAGCTGGCGAACAATTCAACCCCGACGGGAACTCCAGTGGGCCATGAGCGCGCTGTCGATTGCGCCGTCTGAGATCATCCTTCTATGACGAACTTCTGCCCAGGTGCCGGCGGCTCCATCACGTCCGCCCCCTGCACCGTCACCACCTTCTTCACCTCCCACCCTGGATCGCCCGACTTGCTTCCCATCTTGATGGCTTCCACGTTGGTGATGGCGCCGTGGTCTTCTTTGCGGAATGCGAACGCCCCGTTGGGCAACTCCAAAGTCAGCCGCTCCAAAGCCACGCGCACGACAGGCGGTTCTAAACTTTTTGCGTTGCGTATGGCCGAGAGCATGGCTGTCATTCCTGCATAGCCGTAGAAGGCGCCGCTGTCGGGCAGGGCCTTGTCGCCGGTCATGGCCTGGTAGTCCTTGATGAGCTGCTTGGTGCCGGCACTGCCGTTCTTGGGGTCGGGGTACCAGGGGGTGGCCGACCAGAACTCCTTTGGCATGTTGGCACCGAGCACGCGGCCCGCGCCGATGCCGTTGCCGAAGTCGGCGAACACCTTGACCTTGTTGTACAGGCCCTGCGGCTTGGCCTGGGCCATGAAGGTGCTGAAGTCCGACCCCACCACGCCCATGAAAAAGCCTTCGAGGGGGCTCGCCATGAACTTGGCGATCTGCACCTTGAAGTCGGTGGCGGGAAAGGGCGCGAGCACCGGGTCGAGGATTTCGACGTTCTTCCTGGCGATGTCCTTGTAGAACTTGCGGATGCCGGCCATGAACAGCTTGTAGTTGTCGGTGCTGAACTGGTTGTCCGACGCAATGCCGCCCCAGCGCGTGACGTCGGGGTGGTTCATGGCCATGGCTTTGGCCAGCGCGTACAGGTTCATGAGCGCGTTGGGGCTGGAGCGGAAGGCGCGCGGGTTGAACGACTCGTGGGTCATGGCCATGAGCGACGAGCCGCCCAGCACGAACACGCCGTCGTTTTCGGCCAGCAGGTTGACGATGGCCATGGAGGGCGCGGTGAGCACGCCCCCGACGATAAACTTGATGCCTGAGCCGAAAATCTCGCGCGCCACCAGCGCCGCCTCGGCCGGGCTCGCCTTGTCGTCGCGTATCACCAACTCGACCTTCTTGCCCATCACGCCGCCGCTGCGGTTGAACTGCTCGGCGGCGACCTTGGCGCCCTGCAGGATGTAGTTGCCCTGCTGCGCCAGCACGCCCGAGAGCGGATACACCGCGGCGACCTTGAGTGTGTCCTGCTGCGCGAGCGACAGCCCGCTTCGCCCCAATGCCGCGGCGCCGAGACCGGCGGCTATTTTTTTGAGTGAAGAACGCCGGCTGTGCTCGAAATCCATGGGACCTCCTCCTCGCGTTGTTCGTAGTATTGGGGGGAGCAGTAATCTAACCCAATTCGTTTGCGAACAGTCCAAACTCGGTGATTGCGCGTGTTTTGCAGAGCAGCAAACTCCACTATACGAAAAGCATCACGCGTGCTGCCCTGCCACCCAGCCCGACGACCAGGCCCACTGGAAGTTGTAGCCGCCCAGCCAGCCGGTGACGTCCACCACTTCGCCGATGAAATACAGGCCCGCCACGGCCCTGGCTTCCAGGGTCTTGGATGACAGGCCATCGGTGCTCACGCCGCCCAGCGTGACTTCTGCCTTGGCGTAGCCCAGGGTGCCCGAGGGCGCGAGTTCCCAGCGCTTGAGCGCCTGCGCGGCGCGGCGCAGGTCGTGCGAGGAGAGTTCGTTCATGGGGCGGTCGAGGCCATGCAGCTCGGCCCAGGCCTTGGCGAAGCGGCGCGGCAGCCGTTCGGCCAGCGCCGTGGACAGCAGGGTGCGATCGTGGCGATGGCCTTCCAGCCACGACTCGGCGTCGATGCCGGGCAGCAGATCGATGATGATGGGGGCCTTTTTGTCCGGCCCGGCGCCGTCGCGCGCGGGATCTGGCCGCGCATAATCTTGCGCTTGCCAGTAACTGGATACCTGCAACACCGCCGGTCCAGACAGACCGCGGTGGGTGAGCAGCATGCCGGCGCGGAACGTGGCAGCGGCGAGGCCGGTGTCGCCCTCGCAGCGCGTTTCCACGTCCACCGATACGCCGGACAGGGGCTGCAGTTTCTCCAGCGTCCCTGGCGGCAGCGACAGCGGCACCAGCGCCGGCTTGGGCGCCACCATGGCCAGACCGAACTGCTGGGCGATGCGGTAACCGAAGGGTGTGGCGCCGAGCTTGGGCACGGCCAGGCCGCCGCTGGCGATGACCAGCGACCCACAGGTGAATACTCCCTTATTGGTAGCCAGAGTGAAGCCCTGTGCATTGTCCGCGACGGTGGAGCGCTGCACCTCGCGCACCTCGCAGGGCATGGCCCATTCCACCTTGCCACGCGCGCATTCCGCGCCTAGCAGGTCGATGATGTCCTGTGCCGACTCCAAGCAGAACAACTGGCCCAGGTCGCGCTCCTCGTAGCGCACGCCGTGGCGCGTGATCAGGTCCATGAAGTCGCGGGGGGTGAACCGCGCCAGCGCCGAGCGGCAGAAATGCCGGTTGCGCGACAGAAAATTGTCGGCGGAAACGTTGCGGTTGCTGAAATTGCAGCGCCCGCCGCCTGAAATGCGGATGCGCTCGCCCAGCTTGGCGGCGTGTTCGATCAGCAGCACGCGGCGGCCGCGCTGCCCGGCCTGCGCCGCGCACATCATGCCCGCCGCTCCGGCGCCGATGACGATGACGTCGAATGAATCCATGTGGTTCTTGCCTGCCCGTATGATACTGTGCAGCACGCTCTTCAAAGAATGACATGGACGAGATTCTGTACCAGGTCCGCGAGCATATCGCGGAGATCCGCACAAGGCGCACGCCATCGGCCTGTTGCACACCGTGCTGCCCACCAAGGAAGAAGCCGAGGCCGAAGCGCGGCGCATCGCCGCCTCCATCGCGCTCGGGGCACCGCTCGCCGCCCGCGCCATCAAGGAACTGCTGTGGACCAACGGCGGCACCGCGCAGGAAGAAGGCTATCGCCGCGCCTTTGAGGCGTTGACCCGCGTGCAGGCCTCGGAGGATGCGAGGGAAGGACCGCGCGCCTTCGCCGAGAAGCGCTCGCCGCGCTGGACCGGGCGTTAGCGGGGCAGTACCTTCTCTGGTTTGAAGCAGCCTTCAGCCGAACGGCGGCGCCGTTTTCAGGAATTCGATTTCCTTCGGCGTGGAGATGCGCCCGAGCACGGCATTGCGATGGGGAAAGCGCCCGAAGCGCTCGATGATGTCCCGGTGTTGCAGGGCGGAGCGCGCGGCCTCTTCCCCGCCCAGGGCGGCGAACAATTCCACCGACCGCTGCTGCACGTCCCGGTCCTCGCTGTGCTGGAAGGGCATATACAGGAACTGCCTCTCCGGCACATTCAGCTTGGCGTCGAAGCCGGCGGCGATGGCCTCCTGGGACGTCAGCAGCGCCAGCGCGTCGCTGGCGAAGGCTTCGGGTTGTCCCCTGAACATGTTGCGCGGGAACTGATCGAAAACGATGACGCGGGCGAGCGCGGCCTGCGGATTCAGTGCCAGCGCGCCCTGCGCGACCAGGGACCGGTACAGATCGCCGAAGCGCCGGCGGATGGTCTCGTCCACGGCGGCGTCCGTGCGAAACCACTGAGCAGGCTTCAATTCCTCGAACCAGAAGTCATGCACTTCGCCGATCCACGCCCCTTGCTCTGGATCGGGACCATCAATGCTGGCGGAAGGACTTGGCATGTCCATTAGTATGCTCCGACTCAGGTTCGACCAGCTCCCCGGCCCTGCGCGGCTTTGCACAACGGCCCGGATATTCTTCATCATAGGCGTTGCCGGATACGCTCCGTGTAAGCGATTTCCTCACGCAACGCGTTGCGCAGCCACAGGGCTGTCATGGCCCTGCGGTCATGTGACAGCGTCTCGTGCAACGGGGCCTTGCGAAAGAACACGCCTCACGAACTTGCGCGGCTTTGAAGCGTAGAGCCGATGGCCCGCGTGCAAGGCCTTGCGTTGCAGCCGGCGTCGCCGCTTGTCCATGCGCCTCCCAACACTGTCCCCACCCCGCGTGGACTTGGAAGACAGGTCCGCGAGCTTGGCCCGCAGCAGCGCAAGGTCGTGGTCGAGGCCGAGTTCGTCGCCGATGTGCTTGCCGCGCTTGATGGCGCGCCGCGCGCCGCCGGGATGAACCGCCTGCAGCGTTTCGAGGGCCAGGGCGAGGTATTTGGCCTGCTTGCGGGCTTCGTGGAACGTTTCATCGCTGGTCGAAGCGCTCGCCTCGGCCAGGCTTTTTCTGCCCCTGCGGTACAGCCGGCGCAAGGACGCTGGCAATGCCCTGGCGGGGCGATCCAGCGTCCAGTGCGCGCTCGATCGCTCCGCGATGGCCAATTTGCCAAGGCTTTTATGGATGTGCGCCGATGCAGCCGAGGCGTCCTTGCGGACCTTGGCGCGCTCGGTGCGCAGCACCGCCACCAGGTCGCCGAGCAGGGGACCGCGCTTGTTCCCCGCGCGGTGCCACTCATCCATGGCCGTATCCAGCAGCGCCCTGGCATCGCGTATGCGCGACAGCGGCCGGCCGGCATCGCGCAGCCGGGCGTTCTGGCTCCGGTAACACCGTTCGCCGATCACCGGCCGCAACAGCCGCAGGCTCGCCCGGGCGCGCTTGATGTCCTTGCGCGCCGCGTGGATGGCCTCGTCGCTGATGTGCCCGTTGGACCGCAGCGCCGACTGCGCATGCCGGATCTGGTCATGATGGAGGGCCCGCACGGATGCGGCGAGTTGTCCGGCGGCGGCTTCATCCATGGCGCTGCTCATTGCCCGCTTCCCTCATTCTTCGCATGGCGGGCCAGCGCCGCATCCAGCAGTTGCGCGGCCCGGGCATGGCCGACCCGCCCGGCGGGAACGAAGCGCCGTCCCTGCGCGGCGTTGTAGGCCACGAAGAACTGCTCGATTTCGTCGAGCGTGTCGCGGTGCACCTCCCTCAGGTCGCGGTAGCGCGCCGGGTTGGCCGGTGTCTGCGGCACGCCGATGAGGCGGTCATTGCGGACGGTCTTTCCCTTTTCGGACTGCCGGGCCGTGATGGCGCCGATCAGGCGCACGGTAATGAGGCAGCCCGGAAAGGACGGCGCCTCGGCCAGGACCAGCACGTCCAGGGCGTCGCCGTCCTCGGCGCGCGTCTTGGGAATGGAGCCGAAATCGCAGGGAAACGCGAGGCCCGCCGGCAGGATGCGCGACAGCCGGAAACAGCCCAGTTCCTCGTCGTACTTGAACTTGTTGCGGCTGCCGCGCGGCGTGTCGATGATGACGTGCGCCAGCCCGGTTCTTTTTTCCCGCGCCTCGAGCCTGGCCAGAATGTTTTCCACGCGTCCGATCCTGTGCAAGCCCTCAATATCGGCCATGACCCATGCATTCGCCGTCGGCGGAGCACCGAAAGCGCCGTCGTCCGCCCCGCGATGTAACAAACGACGCGAGTTCCGTCTTGGGGAGCCTTCCCGTCCGCCGCCCCCCTCGACGGGGACCCGCTGCGTTCTGCCGCGGTTGCCTAAGTCCACGCTGTGGCGTCAGCCGGCGCCTTCCACCACGCGCAGCAACGCGGCGCCGAGTTGCCGGCCCGCGTCGGGGCGCTCGAACAACGCGCCGGCGCGCTCGGTCACCGTGGCGCGCGCATGGGCACGGCAGTCTTCGTCCCGCGCCAGCCGGACTGCCGCGGTGACGTAGTCCTCGGGCGAATGGGCGACGTATTGCTCCATGTCCAGTTCCCGGTACATGCCCAGCGTGAAGCGGCCGCCCAGCATGCGCCCGGGCAGGCACACCGGCGGCAGGCCCATGGCGAAGGCCTCGGCCGAGGAATTGCATCCGCCGAAATGGAAGGGATCGAGCACGGCGTCGGCCACCGCCATGCGGTTCAGGAACTCGTCGTAGGGCATGCCGCCCAGGTAGCGCACGCGCCCCGCGTGCGCACCCAGGGTGCGGGCGTGGCGCGCCTGCACCGCCAGCCTCTGTCCGCGCGTGGTTTCCTTGAGGTGGATTTCCGCCTGCGGGTCCTGCTCCAGGATGCCCTTCAGCGCGGCGTCGAAGTCAGGGTGCATCTTGAACAGGGTTTGCGGGCAATGGTAAACGCGGGCCCGTGGCGAGATGCCCAGTTCCGCCCTCGACCTGGGCGCGGCCTGCATGGTCGGACGCGCGTAGCGCGGCAGGAAGTAGCCGTCCAGCCGCAGCAGCTTTTCCGAGTAATGCGCCTGGGCCGACTCGGGCTCGAGCTGCGCCGCGGAGACGAAATAGTCCACGCTGTCAATCCCGCTGGTGACCGGGTGGCCCCACAGCACCATCTGCAGCGGCGCCATGCGCCAGAACGCGAGGAAGTACGTGGTGGGACTCATGCCGAGGTCGGCGAAAATCAGCACGTCGAGGCCGGCGGCTTCGATGGCCGCGCGCGCCACGTCCACGTCGTCAGCCACGGCAACATAATGTTCGCCGGCGGCGCGCAGCGTTTGCGCTCTGGCGTCGGCGCGCGGCGCGAGGGCGAACACCCAGGTCTCGAAGCGCTCGCGCGGCAGGTCGTGGATGAAGCCGTGAAAGGCCTTGCCGATGGAATGATCGTGGAAGTGGGTGGACACGAACCCGACCCGGAGCCGCCCGCCCGGCGTACGCCGGCGCGGAAAGCCCCGGTCGAGCGACGCGGCCGCCGCCGTGTAGCCGCGCCGCACCACGCTGGCGAACTTGCGCATGAGGTCGAGGTCGCTGCGGCCGTGATAGGCCAGCGGGAAGGCCGTCATGCCGATGTCGCGGTTGGGGTCGCGGAACTCGAGGCGCGGCTCGGCCAGCAGGTCATCCAGCTCGCGCGACAGGTCTTTGCGCGCGGCATCGATGTCCGCGGTTGAGTCGTATATCAGGGGCAGCATCAGGGCCCGCTTCAGCCGCGCGGAAGGCGACGGCGCGGTGCGCAGCACGTGATGCATTTGCTCGCGGGCATCCGCCGTTTTCCCCTCCATCTGCAGCAGGACGGCAAGGTGGGTGCGCGCTTCGGGAAACTCCGGCCGTAGTTCGATGGCGCGCCGCAATAGCTCCATGGCCCGTCCGTTGTTGCCGCTGCGCTCCATGGCGCCCGCGGCGGCGAACAGCAGGTGCGGATCATTCACGAATGGCTGACCGGGCAGGGCGAGCAGCCGTTCGTAGCGCTCCGCGCTGGCGTTGGCATCGCCCCGCGCGAAACTCAGCTCGGCCGCGCGCAGCCAGTACACCGGTTCGGCCGGTTTGGCGGCCTCGGCGGCCCGGATGCGTTCCAGCGCGAGCCCTTCGTCACCGCGGCGCGAGGCGATCAGCGACTGCAGGTAGAGGGCGAAGTGGCGCGTCGCGGGCGTTCGCTCCAGCGCGGACGCGAGTTCCACGGCGCGCTCCGTCTCGCCGGCCTCGAAAAATTCCATGGCGCGCAGGAAATCGCCGTCAGAGGCGGCGGGAACCCGCCCTTGCAGGCGGTCGCGGAAAGACTGGAGGAAAGCACGCAGCACGCGCCCATTGTACTGATGGCGCTAGTGCACCGGCGGCGCCCGTTATTTCTTTTCCGACAACCCGAACGTGCCGCCCTTGGGCAGCCGCCGCAGAGTCTCGCCGTAGTCGAGCGGCCCCACGGCGGTGAAACCACCGTCCACCGCCAGGGTGTGCCCGGTGACGTAAGAGGCCAGGTCGGAGAGCAGGAACAGCACGCCCTTGCCGATCTCGTCGGTGGTGCCGCGCCGGCGCATGGGAATGCGCAGGGTGCGTTGCTTTTCCAGTTCACCGCCCCATTCGGGGATGCGCGGCGTGATGATGGCGCCGGGGGCCAGGGCGTTGATGCGGATGCCGTGCTCGGCCCACTCCTCGGACATGCTGCGCACCAGGTTCACCAGGCCGGCCTTGGCCGCGCCGTAGGGAGCATGATAGGGCGCGCTCTGCAGGCCGTCCACCGAGGTGATGCACACCATGGCGCCGGGCCGCGAGCCCTTGATCAGCAGGCCCGCCAGCGTTTTGGCGGCAAGAAAAAAGTAGCGCACATTGCGCCGGATATCGAGTTCCCAGTCGTCCATGCTCATGTCGAGCAGGGGCTTGAAATTGGCCATGCCGATGATGGTGGCCATGCCGTCGAGGCCGCCCATGTCATCGTCTGCGCGCCGGATGGCGGCCTCCAGGGCGCTGTCGTTGGTGACATCCACCGCGTAGGCGCGGGCCTTGCGGCCGAGCCCCGTGACCCGCTCGGCCACGCGTTGCGCGCGCGGCAGTTCCAGGTCGGCCAGGGCCACGTCGCAGCCGGCACGGGCGAGCAGCACGGCGCTGCTTTCGCCCATGCCCTGGCCGCCGCCGAGAATGAGGATTTTCTTCCCTTCAAGACCGAGCAACGAGTTGGACATGCAATTCTCCTATAGTCAGGTCAGGCATGGGCGAAGGCACTTCCTATTATTCCACGGCCTCCGCGCCCAGGCAGGGGCTTCATCCGGGGGGTAACAGCGCATGAGGGGTTCGGCGCCTCAGGCGGAGGCGAACCGGTGCCCATCACCCGGGCTCGATGCCTAGGCCGTAGCCGCGATGACATGGGCCTGAATTTTTGCGGCCACCGCGCCGCTGCCATGCTTTTGCGCAATCACGGCCGCGCAGTAATCGGTGGCCGCCTGCAGTCTGCCCGCCTCCCTGGCTTCGATTTCCGTGCGAAGCACGGTTCCCTGGCAATAGGCCATGGCCGGGATGCGCGGCGAGGGCGCGCGGCTCAGCTCGGCCCGGGTCTCGATCATCACGCCCGAAAAACCCGCGCCTTCCAGTTCCCTGCTGATCAGCGCAGTGTCGTGGTAACCGTGCGGCGTGCGCGCCATGAAGCGCGGCGGATCGTCCGGAAAGACCCTCGCCAGCGCGTTGGTCACATCGTCCGCAAACACGTTCTCCTCGATGCGGTCCCACACGCTGAACAGAAAATGCCCGCCGCGCTTCAGCACCCGCCTGGCCTCGCGATAGGCCACCCTGCGGTCGGGGAAGAACATGGCGCCGAACTGGCAGAAAACGACGTCGAAGGCCGCGTCATCGAACGGCAGCGCCATGGCATCCGCCTGGCGCCAGGTGATGCGGCTGTCGGGCGGCTGCCGAGAGGCGGCGTAGTCGAGCATGGGCTGGTTGAGGTCGCTGACCACGTAGCGGGCGTGGGGCGGTAGTTTGGGCGCCAGCGCGCGCGTGACCACTCCGGTGCCCGCGGCGATTTCCAGCACGGCGTCCGGCGACAGCGACGCGACCCGCCGCGCGAGGTCGGCCGCGTACGGCTCGAAAATCAACGGCACCATGTGGCGGTCGTAGCTTTCCGGAATGGAGCCGGAGAACTCCTTGTCGGCTTCCAGCATGGCGCCTCCGCGAGGGGTTGATTGCCCGCGGCCAGTATAGCCGCCGCTACCCCTGTGCGCGGCTGCGCTTGCCCGCGCCCGCGAGTCCGTACCAAAGCAGCGCGAGCGCCGTGAGCAGCAGGGGTGCCAGCGACCCCTGGTTGAGCAGGGTCCAGCCCTGCGTGGTCACCAGCGCACCCGAGGAAAACGACGTCACGGCCATGATGGCGAACACGCAGAAGTTGATGGCGGCCTGGGCGCGGTCCTTCTCCTCGGGGCGGAAGGCCTGCAGCGACAGCGCGGTGGCGGCGGTGAACAGGAAGTTCCAACCCACGCCGAGCAGGAACATGGACAGCAGGAACTGGGTGACCTCGATGCCCGACAGCGCCACGCCCACGCAGATGAAGTTGAGCGCCACGCCGGCCGCCATGATGGGCATGATGCCGTAGCGCTTGATCAGGTTGCCGGTGAAGAATCCCGGCGCGAACATGCCGATCACGTGCCATTCCAGGACCAGCGCCGTGTCCTTGAAGGCATGGCCGCACATTTGCAT
Organism: Burkholderiales bacterium; assembly: GCA_035571675.1. Classification (GTDB taxonomy): domain Bacteria; phylum Pseudomonadota; class Gammaproteobacteria; order Burkholderiales; family SG8-39; genus CAIYPG01. The sequence continues at coordinate 20,977 of DATNCF010000006.1, forward strand.
GGCGATGGGCGAGGCCGCCATCAGCAGGCTCATGACGCCGTAGCCCAGCGCCGCCCCCGCCGTGCTGACGATGAACACGGGCTGGCGCATGATCTCGCCCAGCGAGCGGCCGCCTGATCCGGTTTTTTTCGGCGGCGCCGGCGGGAATTGCACCAGGCCGAGCACGACCATGGACACCAGCGCCAGCACGGCGAGCGCCGCATAGGCGCCCGCAAACGGCTTGGCGGCGAGGTGCTGCGTCCAGTTGGCCAGGTTCGGCCCGATCACCGCGCCGGCCAGGCCGCCCGCCAGCACCAGGGACACCGCCTTTTCGCGGCTGCCCTCGGCGGCCAGCTCGGCCGCCACGAAACGGTACAACTGCCCGTTGGCGTTGTAGTACCCGGCCACCACGGTGGCCAGCACCACCACCCAGAAGCTGGAGATGATCACCGCATAGGCGGCCAGCAGCGCGGACAGGAGCGCAACCGCATGGCCGATCTGGAAGGCCGCCTTGCGGCCCCAGCGCGACTGCGTCCACGCCACCGGGCCGGTGGCGAGCGCGCCGCCGACCACGTAGCCCATCACCGGCAGCGTCGCCATCCAGGCGTGCGGCGCCAGCGCGAGGCCGACCAGGCCGTTGACCGCGATCAGGGTGACGTTATTGGTGAGCAGCAGGCCCTGAGCAATGACCATCAACCAGAGATTGCGATTCATGTCCCCTCCCGTGAACTTGTTCTTCCGGCTTGGGCTATTGTCGGACCAAAGGTTGCCCGCGTGGCGCTTTTTTCCTTGGGTTTTGCTTGCGCCAAGCCCGATTGAAGCCCATCCGACGCCACCTTCCGCGTGTAGCACCTGGCCCCGGCTAGCATTCAAAATGGCGCGCCGCGTATCGCGCGAGCCCGGCCGTCACGGAACCGAAGTCGTCACCATGCACCATGGGAATGTCCATGTTCAACGCTTTTTTCAAGGCCGCAAGAACGGCAGGTGAACGCGACGCCCCGCCGGTGAGGAATATCTTGTCGATCCCGGTGGCCGCGGCGCGCACCGCCTCGCGCGAGACGGCGCATATTTTCTCGAGGTCG
>DATNCF010000007.1:0-5792 GCA_035571675.1 Burkholderiales bacterium
AGCATCAATGTCGAGCTGCCGGTGAGCGGCAACCTTGACGATCCCCAGTTCAGTTTCGCACCGCTGATCTGGAAGGCCGTGGGCAACCTGGTGCGCGCAGTGATCACCGCCCCCTTCCGCATGCTGGGCCGGCTGTTCGGCGGCGGCGAGGATGAGCAGGCGGGCAGCCTGCAGTTCGAGGCGGGCAACAGCAGGCTGCTGCCGCCCGAGCGCGAGAAGCTGGTCAAGCTCTCCGCGCTGATGGAGAAGCGTCCCCAGCTCAAGCTGGAAATCCCGGCGCGCGCCGACGAAGCCGTCGACGGCAGGGCGTTGCGCCGGCAGGCGCTGTCGTCCGAAGTGCTGCGGCGGGCCGGCGTGGCCGCCGCAAACGATGACGAGACCACGGGGCCCATCAACCTGGATGATCGCCGCACCCGCGCGGTGTTGCGCGCCCTGTACACCGAGCGCTTTTCCTCCGCCGAGTACGACAAGCGCGTGGCCGAAGCCGTGGCCAAGGAAAAGGACAGCGCGAAGGACAAGGAGAAGGACGGCGCAAAGGAAGGCGTAAAGAGCGGCGGCGCTGAGAGCGGTGCGCCGTCCCTCGGCCTGCTCGACCGCGCGCGCAACCTGGTGGTGGGCGAACCCCAACTCGCTGATCCGCGGCCTTTCTACACTGATCTGGTGAGGCGTCTGCGCGAGGCCCAGCCGCTGGCGCCCGACGCGCTGGCCAAGCTGGGCAGCGCGCGCGCCGCCGCCGTGGCCGAGGCACTGCGCGCCGCGGGCGTCGCGGCCGATCGCGTGGCCGAATTGCCTCCCCCCGCCTCGGGCGGCGGTGCGCCCGCGGCGGGCGGGGCCTCGGTTGCGCCAAACGGTGCCGGGCGTTCCGACGCCGATCGCTACGTCAAGCTGGACCTCTCCTTGGCCGCACGCTGAGCCATCCGCTCCGCAAGGGCTTGTTTGCATTGCCACATCCGGCCGGCTTCCCGTTTTCTTAGTCCATTTGGAGGGGCGGTTTTCTTCGTGTGTCCGTCTGTGCAGGCTAACCTGCATTCCCCAGGCGAACAAACCGTATCGGAGAAAACAACGTGGATACCGTCCCGGCCATTGACCATGACGCTATCGCGGCAAAGGTTCGCGCAGTGCTCGGGCAACACGCGCGGCTGTCCACCAGCGTGGACAGCCTGAGCGACGACAGTGACCTGTACGACGCCGGGCTCACTTCGCTCACCACCGTCAACCTCATGCTCGCCCTGGAAGACCAGTTCGACGTGGAGTTCGACGACAAGCTGCTGAAGCGCAAAACCTTCTCCAGCATCCGCGCGCTGTCCGAGGCCATACAGGGCCTGTTGCCATGACGACCCTCACCTCGGTTGCCGGTGGGGCCGCGGGTGTCGGACGCATACGCCCGGTGCCGGAGACCCGCCACGATTTCGAGCATTTGCTGGCGCGCGTGCACGACCTGGGGCGGGATGTGCTCGCCGTGCACGCCGAAGCAGTGGACACCAACGCGCGCTTCCCGCACGAGGCCTTCGCCGCGCTGCGGCAGGAGAGGCTGCTCAGCGCCTACGTGCCGGTGGAACACGGGGGGCTGGGCCTGTCCATCGAGCAGGTGTCGCAACTGTGCCAGGTCCTGGGCCAGTATTGCGCTTCGACCGCCATGATTTTCGCGATGCACCAAATTCAGGCGGCCTGCATCGTGCACCACGGCCTGGGCAGCAGCCACTTCCGCGCCTTCATTGATGCACTGGTGGAGCACCAGTACCTGCTTGCTTCGGCCACCACGGAGGTGGGCGTGGGCGGGGACACGCGCTCCAGCCTGTGCGCGGTGAGGCTTGAGGCCGACGGGAGTTACGCGCTGGAGAAGCAGGCACCGGTCATTTCCTATGGTGAAATGGCCGACGCCATTTTGGTGACGGCGCGGCGCTCGCCCGAATCGGGTCCCGGGGACCAAGTGCTGGTGCTGGTGCGCAAGCACGACTGCACCCTGAAGAAAATGGGCGAATGGGACACCCTGGGCTTTCGCGGCACGTGCAGCCTGGGCTTCGTGCTCTCAGCCACTGGCCCGGCCGAGGCCGTGCTGCCCGTGCCCTATGCCGACATCCACGCCCGCACCCAGCATCCCGTTGCGCACATCCTGTGGAGTTCGCTGTGGCTGGGCCTTGCCACCGACGCCATGCAGCGCGCGCGCGCTTTCGTGCGGGCCGATGCCCGCCGCACGCCCGGCACCCTGCCGATTTCGGCCACGCGGCTGGCCGAGGTGGACATCGTGTACGGCGCCATGCGTGGCGCGGTCGGGGAAGCCTGCACCGCGTACGCCGCACTGCTGGCGTCAGGAGAAGACGAGGACTTCTCCAATTACGGCTTCGTCATCCGCATCAACAACCTCAAGGTGGCCTGCTCGCAGTGGGTGGTCGACATCGTCGGACGCGCCATGCTGATCTGCGGCATCGCCGGCTACCGCAACGACTCCAAGTTCAGCTTGGCCCGGCAGTTGCGCGACGCCTACGGCGCTGCGCTCATGGTCAACAACGACCGCATCCTGGGCCAGACGGCGCTGATGCAGGTTGCCAGCCGCGACAAATAGACAAGGTTTCGCGATTTCAGAGGGACCCTATGTGCAATGCGCATGCCGATAGCGATTTCACCGCCTTCCGCGACGAGCTGATCGAGGCCGGGCTGCTCATTCCGCTGGGGGTGCCGGGGCTGTTCGGCCGCTGCGGGACCTTCGAGCGCGTCATCGACCTGTTCGAGGGCTACGCCACCCGCGCGGTGGCGCCGTTCAAGCCCGAGGTGGTGCGCTTTCCCCCGCTGTTCAACCGCACCCACTACGAGAGGAACGGCCACATCCACAACTTCCCGGACCTGCTCGGTTCCGTCCACGGCTTCATGGGCAGCGAGCGCGACCACATGAACCTGCTCGGCACTTTCGAGCGCGGCGAGGACTGGAGCGCGCACCTGTCGGCCACCAACCTGATGCTGGTGCCGGCGGCCTGCTATCCCCTCTATCCCACCGCCACGGGCACATTGCCCGAGGGCGGCCGGCTGGTGGACCTCAAGACTTTCGTGTTCCGCCGCGAGCCCTCCGACGACCCGGCGCGGCTGCAAAGCTTCCGCATGCGCGAGTTCGTGCGCCTGGGCACCCCCGACGCGGCCCTCGCCCACCGCAACCAGTGGATGGAGCGCGGCCAGGCCATGCTGCGCGCCCTGGGCCTTTCAGCCGACACCGTGGTGGCCAACGACCCGTTCTTCGGCCGCGGCGGAAAGGTGATGAAAGCCACCCAGCGCGAGCAGAACCTCAAGTACGAACTGGTGGTGCCCATCTATCCCTCTGAAAGCCCCACCGCCGTGGGCTCGTGCAACTACCACCTGGACCACTTCGGTTCCATCTACGACATCAAGACCGCGGATGGTCAGGTCGCGCACAGCGCCTGCATCGGCTTCGGGCTCGAGCGCGTGGCGCTGGCGCTGTTCAAGAAACACGGCCTGAACCCCGACACCTGGCCCGCGGATGTGCGCGGCCTCCTGAATGCCCAGGCGGCCGAGGTGGAGCTGACCCCGGCGGGGTAGGCATGCCCGACACCATGGCGAATCCTGGACGAGCGCGCATCGCCGCGCTCGATCCTGCGCGCTACGACCGGCACTTCATCCACGGCGAAGGCCGCACCTGGGCCGAGACCAATTGCTACACCGACGTGATGATCGAAATCCTGCACGGGTTGGGCCACGAGCCGGCCGCGTGCCTGGCCTTCACCCTGGGCGTCGATTTCGAGGGCGACCAGTGGACTTTTTTCAAGCCGCCGCATGCCGACCTGTATGAGCTGTACGGCTGGGACATCCAGGAACTTTCCGTCTGGCGGCCCCTGCATGAGCACGTGGCCGGCTTGATCGAGACAGGCCGGCTGCCGCTCCTGGAACTGGACTCCTACTACCTGCCCGATACCGCCGGCACGGCCTACGGCCTGCTGCACCTCAAGTCCACCGTGGGCGTGAACCGCATCGACGTGGCCGGCCGCAGCATGGACTACTTCCACAACCAGGGCTTCTACCGGGTGGAAGGGAAGGACTTTGCCAATCTCTTCCAGCTCGACGGCCAGGCGCACGAGCGCGTGCTGCCGCCCTATTTCGAATACGTGAAGATGGGCGCCGCGGCGCTGCGCGGTGAGCCGCTGCTCCAGGCTTCGCTGTCACAACTGCGCAGGCATTTGGCGCGCATCCCGGGCGACAATCCCTTCCGGCGGTTCAAGCCGCGTCTGGCCCAGGACATCGAGCGGTTGCGCGGAGCGGACATCGGCGTCTTCCACGCCTATTCCTTCGTCACGCTGCGCATGGTGGGCGCGTGCATGGAACTGGCCGAGACTTATCTGCGCTGGCTGGAAGAGCAGGGCGCCGCGCGCCTGGGCGCGGCCGGGCTGGCCGAGCCTGCCGCCTGCCTGCGTCGCATTTCCGATGCGGCCAAGGCGTTTCAATTCCAACTCGCGCGCGCCATGGCACGAAAAAAGAGCCTTGATCTCGCGCCGCTGGACGACATGGCCTCCGACTGGCAGGCCTGCATGGACGGCCTGCAATGCAGCCTGCGCTGAACCAGGCGCTGGACCACGGCTGGGAACTGGCGCACACCTCCCCTAATGCCTGCGTTGGTCCGCAGGACCTGGAAGCGGCGCGGCTGTCGTGGCACGCGGCGCGCGTGCCCGGCACGGCGGCGGCCGCCCTGCACGCCGACCTGGAGGCGGCGCTGGCCGCTCCGCTCGACTACGACGCCCATGACTGGTGGTATCGCCGCGGCTTCGATGTGCTGGCCGGAGCGCCACAACCGGCGCGCTGGCGCCTGCGCTTCGAAGGTCTCGCCACGCTGGCCGAGGTGTGGCTGAACGGCGAGAAAATCCTCGCCTCGCGCAACATGTTTCGCGAGCAGCGCGTCGACGTCACCACGCTCTTGCGGCCCAGGAACACCCTGGTCATCGTCTTTCGTTCGTTGTCCATGGCGTTGGCTGAGAAACGCAAGCGTCCGCGCTGGAAAACCGCGCTGGTTTCCGAACAGAACCTGCGCTGGTTCCGCACCACACTGCTGGGGCGCATTCCGTCGTGGAGCCCGCCGGTGGCCCCGGTGGGGCCTTGGCGACCGATCACCCTCGAAGCCGCCACGGGGCCGGAACTCAAAATCCGCGACATCCAGTCCCGAGCCGACCAAGGCGCGGGCCTCGTGACGCTCAGGGCCAACGCGGTCGGCATCCATGGCGGCGCGATCAAAATCGCAGCCGCGCGACTGCGCCTGGGCGAAAGCGCTTACCCCCTGGACGTCGCGAGCCCCGCCGAGGGCCGCATCGACTGCACACTGCGGATCCCCGATGTTCCGCTGTGGTGGCCGCACACCCACGGCCGGCCCTCGCTCATGCCCGCCATGCTGGAAGTCAAAGTCGGCGGCGAATGGCTGCGCCGCGATTGCGGCAAGCTGGGCTTCAAGCAAATTGAATGGCGCGAAGAGGCGGATGCCACCCGCGTTCTGATCAATGGCGAGCCCCTGTTCTGCCGCGGCGCCTGCTGGATGCCGATCGACCCGCTCGGCCTCTCCGCCGACCCCACGCAGCTGCGCACGGCATTGGAAATCGCCCGCGCATCGGGCGTCAACATGCTGCGCGTGGGCGGGACCACGGTGTACGAGTCGGACGAGTTCTACCGGCTGTGCGACGAGTTCGGCATCCTGGTGTGGCAGGATCTGATGTTCGCCAACATGGACTACCCGGTGGCGGACGAGGCCTTCCGCGCCGAATGTGAAGCCGAACTGGCCGGGCAACTGGACCGGCTGCAGCGCCACG
>DATNCF010000008.1:0-3246 GCA_035571675.1 Burkholderiales bacterium
GTCGACGAAGATGCCCAGGAAAATCAGCATCAGCATCATGCCGGTGACCACCATCGGGGTCGACCAGCCTTGGCCGGTGATCACCTGAACCAGCCCATTGCTCGCCCCCGAGAAAGAAAGGATCTGGGCAAAGGCCGTCGCGCCGAGGATGATGAACAGGATCATGCCGGAGATGCCTGCCGTGCCCTTGAGCGCCTTGAGCAGCGCCTCCCGGGTGAGGACGCGATACAGGGCTGCCAGCACCATGGTGGCGAACGCGCCCAGCGCCGCGCACTCGGTCGGTGTGGCCCAGCCGTCGGCCAGTGCCCCGACGACGATGCCGAAAATTGACAGTGTGGGCAGCACATACGCGAAGAACGGCTGCCAGCGCGACCAGCCCCGGTGGCCGGAACCGATGTCGTCCTCCGGTGCCAGTTTCGGGCTGATGCGAACGCTGATGACGATCCAGATCACAAAGGCCACCGCCAGCACGACGCCGGGCAGCACTCCGCCCACCAGCAGCTTGGAGATGGAGATGCCGGACAGCGAACCCAGCAGCACCGTCAGTGCCGACGGAGGAATCAGCATGTCTACTGCCCCGATCGCCATGATCGGCCCGGTGGCGAGTACCGGGTGGTAGCCGCGCGCCAGCATGACGGGCAGCATCAGCGAACCGAGCATGGCCGTGGTGGCGATGGTGGAGCCGGAAATGGCCGAGAACACGGTGCCCGCCACCACGGCCACAACCGCCAGCCGGCCGGGCACGCGGCGGATCAGCCGCTCGATCCCTTCGATCACTTTCAGCGCCAGGCCGGTATGGAACAGCACCTCACCCATCAGGACGAACAGCGGAATCGGCGTGAGCGAAAAGGCCGTGATCGAGCTGACACTGCTGCGCGCGAGTTGCGCCAAGCCCGCCTCGCCGCCCATGTAGAGCCAGGCGCCGATGATGTTGACGGTAATGAACGTCAGCGCCACCGGCATGCCGATGAACAGCAGCACGGTGGAGCCGCCCAGCATCAACCAGGCCGCGATGCCCCAGGCGCTCATGCGGCGCTCACCGCATCGCGGCGCGGGCCGATTTCGCCGCGTCCCAGGCGGATCATGCGAAAAATCATTTCGATTGAAAGCAGCACGAACACGAGAGGCAATGGCGCCAGCGCCCACCACTCGGGGGTGACCAGCGTCTTGATGTTCACGGCGCCCGACACATAGCTGGACCATGCAGCCTGCGCCGAGTACCAGGCGATCACGACGCAGCAGGCCAGTCCCAGAACATCGCCCACCCATTCCAGCTGCCACGCCAGCCGCGCAGGGAGCGCCTGCAGCAGGATGTCGACCCGGATATGCTGGCCCTGGCGCAGCAGCCAGGGCGCCACGCACATGGTCAGCAGATACAGCATCAACTCCGAGATCTCGTTGCTCCAGGCCAGGCCTTGCGGCAGCCCGCGCAGCGCGAAATTGCGCAATGCCACGTCGACAACGATGATCACCATCATGGCCAGCAGAATCGCGCAACCCAGCAAAGCCAGGCCGGCGAGCAGCCGGCCGTATTGCCTGGAAACCCGGTCGATCACTTTGCGAAGAGCGGTTTGAAGCGTCCGGCGATCTCGGGGCTCTGCTTCATGGCGCTGGCCCAGGCCACCTCATAGGCCTTGTCGCGGAAGGCCTTGGAGGTCGCGGCATCGAACTTGATCGTCTGGATGCCGGCCTTTTCCTGGCGCGCGATCTCGTCGGTGGTGTACTGGGCCCAGAAGCCGTTTTCGCCCTCGAGTGCCAGGACCTGCTTTTGCAGATAGCTGCGCTGCGCGTCGGTGAGCTTCTTGTAGGCGGGCAGGTTCATGACCAGCGACACCTCGGCATCGTAGAAGCCGGGGTCGATGCGGTACTTGGTCTTTTCCTGCCAGTTCAAGTCGAAGATGCCGCCGATCGGCCAGCCATAGCCGTCCACCACGCCGCGTTCCAGCGCGGTGTAGACCTCGCCCGGCGGCGTCGTGATGACGTTGGCGTTCAGTGCCTGGAAGAAATCGCGGTAGACCGGGGTGATGCGGATCTTCTGGCCCGTCAGGTCGGGCTTGTCCACCTTCTTGTTGGTGTAAATGTGGAAGGGCTGGTTCTCCACCGTGCGCCCCAGGTACTGCATATTCGCCTTCTCGTTCCAGACCTTGTTGATGGCGTCGAAGGCCCCGTTCTTGCGCTGTTCGGCCACGGGAATCTGGGTCAGCTTGAGGAAGTCCGCTTCCGGCATGACGTTGGTGTAGAAGGCGCCGGTGGCCAGCGCCATGTCGACCACGCCGGTCTTCACGGCGTTGCCCGCCTCGAACGGAGGAATGGCCTTGGGGCCGCCGATGAAGTTGATCTGCAGCACGCCCTTGCCCTCGGCGTTGAACTTCTGGACCCACGGCAGCAGACGCTGCACGTAGATGCCGTTTTCGGCAAAGGCGCTGACCAGCCTCAACGTGGTTTCCTGGGCACCGGCTGCGCAAGCAAAGCCCGCCGTCACCAGTACGGCCGCGGCCGCCTTGAGAATCCGTCCATTCATCACATGCCTCTAATTGATTTCGGCCGAACATAAACCCTCCCAGAACAGGCGTCAATCTTCACTCCCTCTCCCCCCGGGAGAGGGCTGGGGTGAGGGCCCTTCGGCACGCCAGCGTATGGGCAAGGCCGGCGGCCGGGGTGGATCGTTCTCCGGGACACGCTCGCGGCGACTACCCGAGCGCGCATATCAACTGGCGTCAACAGTGCTTCCGCGCGCCGCCGTTGCCACAACGCGAATGGCCCTGCGCCCGACCCACCCCGACCACCAGCCTTTCGAGATGGACCGGCGCTCTGAGGTTTTCTCCGGCTCAGCAATTTCAGCCATCGGCCTCCGCCCGAGTGCGCGAGCGCCGAAGGCCCTCACCCCAGCCTCTCCCAGAGGGGGGGAGAGGGAGTAACAACCGTTCCGCCGCGCAGATGCCTAATGTGTCCCGCCCGATCGGCCCCCGCCGCCGGGGCGCACCCAGGTTTCCGCCGTCACGCCGCGCTCGCGCAGCTTGTACTTCTGCACCTTGCCGTTCTCGGTGCGCGGCAGGTCGTCCATCAATTCGACGTAGCGCGGCACGGCGAAATACGGCAGCCGCTCCTCGCAATAGAGCGCCAGCGTCGCCATGTCCAGGCGCGTACCGGCCTTGAGCACCAGCGCGGCCATTACCTCGTCCTCGGCCAGTTCCGAGCGAACCGGATAGACCGCGGCGCCGGCCACCGCCGGGTGGCCCAGCAGCA
>DATNCF010000009.1:0-5025 GCA_035571675.1 Burkholderiales bacterium
CCCCCAACCCCAAGACCTCGGGCGGAGCGCGCTGGAACTATCTGGCGGCGTGGTACTGGGCCAAGAGCCAGCCCGGCGGCTCGGACGCCACCGCCAAGGCCTTCGTACAGAAGCTCTACAAGCAGGTGCCGGTGCTCGACACGGGCGCGCGTGGCTCCACCACCACCTTCACCGAGCGCAAGATCGGCGACGTGCTGCTGGCCTGGGAGAACGAGGCCTATCTCTCGCTCAAGGAATTCGGCGCCGACAAGTTCGACATCGTCTATCCGCCGGTGAGCATCCTGGCCGAGCCGCCGGTGGCCGTGGTGGACAAGGTCGCCGACAAGCATGGCACGCGCAAGGCGGCCGAGGAGTACCTCAGGTACCTGTACTCGCCCGAAGGACAGGAGATCGCGGCGCGGAACTACTACCGCCCCACCGACCCCGCCGTGGCGGCCAAGTACGCCAAGCAGTTCCCCAAGCTGTCCCTGTTCACCATCGACAAGGTATTCGGCGGCTGGCAAAAGGCGCAGAAGACCCATTTCGCCGACGGCGGCGTGTTCGACCAGATCTACCAGCCGGGCAAGTGAGCGCCATGCGGTAGATGACATGGCGTTCCCCCTGTGGCCATAAGGTTTTACACAATACAACTGTCAGGGGACTGTCACGGGGCTGTCACGGGCTTGTCAGACGGGCGCACTACGCTCGCAGACTTCAGCTTGGTTCTGGTTATCAAATAGGAATATTGAAATGATTCAGCTTCGAAAGCCCGTTGTGCTGGCGACGAGTTTGGCGCTCGCCGCGCTGGCGGGGATGGCCCAGGCCGCCGACGGCGGGGCAAACATGCAGATCGCGCAGGCTCCCACGCCGGCCGCCCCCGTGGCCGCCGCTCCGGCCAGCGGTTCCTCGGGCTCCGGCCTTACCTGGAAAGGCATCACCCTGTTCGGCACCATCGACGCGGGGTACGCGCACCAGACCCACGGCGCGCCCTTCAGCATGAATTCGGCCCAGGGCCTGAACTATGTCCTGGCCAGGAACAGCAACCAGTCGGTGAGTTCGGCGGCCCAGAACGGCCTGTCGCAGTCGGTGATCGGCCTGCGCGGCGACATCGGCTTCGCGCCGGGCTACTCCGCGGTGTTCCGGCTCGAAGCCGGCATCGACCCGCTCACCTTGCGCTCCCCGAACGGTCCGCAGTCGCTGGTGGAAAACAATAGCCGCCCCAATGTGGGCGGCCAGATTTCGGCCAACGACTCCAGCCGTGCCGGGCAGGTGCTGAACGGCCAGGCCTTCGTGGGCGTGAAGAGCGACCGCTACGGCACGCTCACCTGGGGGCGCCAGAACGGCCTGCTGGCCGACGCGGTGTCGGCCTACGACCCCAATGGCTCCTCCTACGCCTTTTCGGCCGCAGGCGGATCGGGGTCCATCCAGGGCCTGGGCTCCTCCCAGGCGGCGCGGCTCGACTCGTCGCTGAAGTACCAGATCCAGGTGGACAAGCTGGCCGTGCTGAACAAGTTCCGCTTCGGCGCGCAGTACCAGAAGCCGGGCCGGCAATCCAACCTGTTCACGCCGGACGGGACCTCGGGCAGCGCCTGGGAACTGCAGCTCGGCGCCGACATCGGCCAGTTTGCGCTGGAGTACATCCACGCCAAGAAGAACCAGGCCATTGCCGACGCGTCGCTGTCCGCGGCGCAGTTCGCCACCCTGCCCAAGAATTCGCTGGCGGCCACGGTTTCCGACAACACCGCCAACGCGCTGGTGGCGAGCTACACCTGGCCCAAGCTGCTCAAGCTGTACGGCGGCTACGAGCGCATCCGCTTCGCCAACCCGTCCACGCTCCTGCCGGTAAACGCCATCGGCGTGGGCGGCTACACCCTGTCCGCGCTGACTCAGACCGCCTACACCACCAACAGGGTGCAGGACGTGTACTGGACCGGCCTCAAGTACTCGGTGACTCCCCAGCTCGACGTCACGGCCGCCTACTATGCCTACAAGCAGAACAGCTATGCCACCGGCGTCAACACCGGCTGCTCGGACACGCGCGCCGGCAATTGCGCCGGAACGTTCAACGCCGAATCCCTGGTGGGCATTTACACCTTCGACCGCCACTGGAAGGCCTATGCCGGCCTGATGTGGTCCAGGGCGGCGGACGGCCTGGCTTCGGGCTTTCTCAACACCAGCAATCTCAACACCATGGTGGGCGGGCAGTTCACGTTCTGAAGCATGGGGCCGGCGCCCGGCCATATAACCCCAGGTTATTTCATTGCGGCAACAAGTTCGTTTGGCCTGACCGCGCGCGCCCCTAAAGTAGCAGCCTTGCTTTAGGGGATAACAATGAGCAATCCAGTTGCGCCGCCGGCGGCCGCGCGGCGCCGCAACGTCCTGCCGGGCTTCGGGCTGTCGCTGGGCTTTACGCTGCTGTACCTGGGACTCATCGTCCTGATCCCGCTGTCGGCGGCGTTCATCAAGACCTCGGCGCTCTCCTGGGAGCAGTTCTGGGCCGTGGTGACGACGCCGCGCGTGCTGGCCTCCTATCGCCTGACGTTCGGCGCGTCGCTGGTCGGCGCGCTCATCAACGCCGTGTTCGGGCTGATGGTGGCCTGGGTGCTGGTGCGCTACGCCTTTCCCGGCAAGCGCATCATCGACGCGCTGGTGGACCTGCCTTTCGCCCTGCCCACGGCCGTGGCCGGCATTACGCTCACGGCCATTTACGCGCCCAACGGCTGGGTGGGCAAGTGGGCTGCCGCACAGGGCTTCAAGATCGCCTTCACCCCGCTCGGCATTGTCATCGCGCTCACGTTCATCGGCCTGCCCTTCGTGGTGCGCACCGTGCAACCCGTGATCGAGGACCTGGAGCGCGAGCTGGAAGAGGCCGCGGCCAGCCTGGGGGCCTCGCGCCTGCAGACCTTCCTGCGCGTCATCCTGCCCGCCGTGCTGCCGGCGCTCCTGACCGGCTTCGCGCTGGCGCTGGCGCGCGCCATTGGCGAATACGGCTCGGTGGTGTTCATCGCCGGCAACATGCCCATGCAGACCGAGATCACACCGCTGCTCATCATCACCAAGCTGGAGCAATACGACTACACCGGCGCCACCGCCATCGCGGTGGTGATGCTGGTGATTTCCTTTGTCATGCTGCTGGCCGTGAACCTGCTGCAATGGTGGGCGAAAAAATTGACGGGCAGGGAGGCCTGATGTCCGCCGCCGCTTCCACCCTGACAGTTCCCGCACCGACCGCGCGTGCGGCGGTGCGTCCCGCGACCACCGAGCATCCCGCCGTCAAATGGACCTTGATCGGGGTGTCGCTGCTGTTTCTCGCCCTGTTCCTGCTGCTGCCGCTGGTGGCGGTGTTCTACGAGGCGCTGCGCAAAGGCTTCGACGCCTATGTGAATGCGCTCGCCGAGCGCGACGCGCTGGCCTCCATCCGCCTCACCCTGCTCGCCGCCGGCATCGCCGTGCCGCTCAACCTGGTGTTCGGCGTGGCGGCGGCCTGGGCCATCGCCAAGTTCGATTTCCGCGGCAAGAATCTGCTCATCACGCTCATCGACCTGCCGTTCTCGGTGTCGCCGGTGGTGGCCGGCCTCATCTACGTGCTGGTATTCGGGCTGCAGGGCTGGCTCGGGCCGTGGCTGCAGGAGCACGACCTGAAGGTGATTTTCGCCGTGCCGGGCATCGTGCTCGCCACCATTTTCGTCACCTTCCCCTTCGTGGCGCGCGAGCTCATTCCGCTCATGGAAGCGCAGGGCCGCGAGGAAGAGGAGGCGGCGCTGGTGCTGGGCGCCTCGGGCTGGCAGACCTTCTGGCGTGTCACCCTGCCCAACATCAAGTGGGGCCTGCTGTACGGCGTCATTCTCTGCAACGCGCGCGCCATGGGTGAGTTCGGCGCGGTGTCGGTGGTGTCGGGCCACGTGCGCGGCGAGACCAACACCATGCCGCTGCAGGTGGAAATCCTCTACAACGAATACCAGTTCGCCGCCGCTTTTGCCGTGGCATCGCTGCTGGCGCTGCTCGCCCTGGTTACCCTGGCGCTGAAGACCTTTGTGGAATGGAAGACCCGGCACGAATCCGAGGCCCTGCCGCCGGAGATGCCTGGCCCGGCACAGAACACTATCGTGGGAAGCAAGCGATGAGCATCGAGGTCCGCAACATTTCCAAGCGCTTCGGCGATTTCGTCGCACTGGACGACGTGTCGCTGACCTTTCCCACCGGCGAGCTGGTGGCGCTGCTCGGCCCCTCGGGCTGCGGCAAGACCACGCTCCTGCGCATCATCGCCGGGCTGGAAACGGCCGACCAGGGGGCGGTGCTGTTCCACGGCGAAGACGCCTCGGGCACCCACGTGCGCGAGCGCAACGTGGGCTTCGTGTTCCAGCATTACGCCCTGTTCCGCCACATGAGCGTGTTCGAAAACATCGCCTTCGGCCTCAAGGTGAAGCCGCGCCGTGAACGCCCCTCCCAGGACGAGATCAAGGACAAGGTGATGTCGCTGCTGAAACTGGTGCAGCTCGACTGGCTGGCCGACCGCTATCCGGCGCAGCTCTCCGGCGGCCAGCGCCAGCGCATTGCCCTCGCCCGGGCGCTGGCGGTGGAACCCAAGGTGCTGCTGCTCGATGAGCCCTTCGGCGCGCTCGATGCCAAGGTGCGCAAGGAATTGCGGCGCTGGCTGCGCCGCCTGCACGACGAAATCCACGTCACCAGCATTTTCGTCACCCACGATCAGGAAGAGGCGCTGGAAGTCTCCGACCGCGTGGTGCTCATGAACCACGGCCGGGTGGAGCAGCAGGGCACGCCGGCCGAGGTGTATGAGTCGCCGGCCAGCCCCTTCGTGTTCGGCTTCCTCGGCAACGTCAACCTGTTCCACGGCCGCGCCAACGACGGCTGGATGCACGTGGGGGACGCGGCGCTCGAGGCGCCCGCCCAAGCCGATGCCAAGGACGCTCCGGCCGTGGCCTACGCCCGCCCGCATGAAATCGACGTGCAGCGCTACGCGCCGGGCGCGCAGGGCGTGCGCGTGCAACTGCTGCGCGCCCTGGCCGTGGGGCCGGTGGCGCGCCT
>DATNCF010000010.1:0-5103 GCA_035571675.1 Burkholderiales bacterium
TGTATGTGTGCCGGCGCGCCGAGCAGATCGTGCCCGTGGTGTGCGGCGGGCTCGGCAGCCTGCACGCCGTGATCCTGGCCACGTGGTCGGGCACCGAGATGCAGAGCGTAAAAACGAGGCGCAAGTGAGCGCGCCCTCTCCCGCCAGCCCACCCGCTCCGCGCCACGCTCACCGAACTACGCCTGCCGCCCGAAATGGCGCGCAAGGCCGATTCCGACAAACGCGGCGCGGCGGTGGTGATCGACCTGGACGGTATGCATGGTCGCATGCCGGGGTACCGCTTTGAGATGCGGCGCGCCTAGCGCCGCGTCCACCGGCCTACCGGGTCCGAAAAGCAGCGGCTGAATGACGGCGGCGTCGCGCAACATCGTCGGGCTGGCGGTGATCCTCGGTTCGGCCACGGCGCTGTCGCCGCTGTCGGTGGACATGTACCTGCCGGCCCTGCCGCTGCTGCAAAATGACTTCGGCGTGTCGGCCGCGGCCGCGCAGCAGACCCTGTCCATCTTCCTGCTGGGCATGGGGGTCACGCAATTGCTGTTCGGGCCGGTGTCCGACTCGCTGGGGCGCAAGGGCCCCATGCTGTTCGGCATGGGCATATTCGTGCTGGCCTCGATCGGGTGCGCCCTGTCGGCCGGCGTGGGGCAGTTCAGCGCATTCCGCCTGGTGCAGGCGCTCGGCGGCGCCGCGGGCGGCGTACTGGGGCGCGCCGTGGCGCGCGACCATTTCGACGGCCCGCAACTGGCGCGGCTGTTTTCCATGATCGCGCTGGTCATGGGCCTCGCCCCCGTGCTTGCGCCGCTCGCGGGCACGGCAGTGCTGCTGGTGGCACCCTGGCGCGCCATTTTCTGGGTGCTCGCGGCGCTGGGCATGGCGTCGTTCGTCTTGGTGTGGCTGGGGCTGCGCGAGTCGCTGCCGCCCGGCGCGCGCGCGACGCTGTCGCTGGGCGAACCCTTTGCGGCCATGCGCGGCATGGTGCGCAACCGCTTCTTCATGGGCTATTCGGTGGCGGTGAGCCTGTCCTGGTCGGCCATGTTCTGCTACATCGCCTCGTCGCCCTTCGTGTTCATCGTGCATTTCGGCCTTAGTCCCGCGCAGTTCGCCGCCTTGTTCTGCCTCAATGCGCTGGGCCTCATGGCGTCCTCGCAAATGAACCTGCGGCTGCTGCGCCGGTACACGCCGGCACTGCTGTTGCGCGCCGCCCTGATTGCCGAGTGCACGGTGGCGATGGGGCTGCTGGCCCTGGGGTTGAGCGGTTTCGGCGGAGCGCCGGCCGTGGCCGCGCTGTTGTTCTGTTTCGTGTTCTGCTGCGGGCTGGTGTCGCCCAACGCCATGGCGCTCGCCATGGGGCCGTTCGCCAGGGGCGCGGGCGCGGCCGCCGCCTTGATGGGCCTGCTGCAGGGGCTGGCCGGCGCGTCCACCACGGCGCTGGTCGGCCGCATGCCCGGAGGCGGGGTCGTGCCCATGGCCACCGTGGTCCTCATGGCGGCGCTGAGCGCCTTTGCCTTTGGCGTGCTGGTTGCGGGCGGGCGGGGCGGCGCCGCGCGCAAGGTGCCCGAAGCCGCCTGAAGCGGCGCTACATCCACTTGCCGATGGAGCGCGTGATCGGTGTGCCGGCGCCCAGGTGCGCAGCGTGGCGCGCCGTCCCGGGAGCGCGGGGCAGCAAGGCGCGGGCTTGCCAGGGCCGGTACGAATTGGTACCATGGCCTCCCCTTGGTACACATAAGTACCACAACAAGTCTTCGTTTCCACAGCGGGAGCCCGCATGGCCAGCCGCAAACCCGTCGCGCTCGAGCAGCATCCCGCCGCCCAGCGCATCCTGCGCTCGGCCTTCAAGGCTTTCACCCGCAACGGCTATGCGGACACCAGCACGCTGGAAATCGCCAGCGGCGCGCAGGTGTCCAAGCGCGAGCTGTACACCCTGTTCGGCAGCAAGCAGGCCATCCTGGTGGCCTGCATCGAAAGCCGGGCCTCGCGCATGCGCCAGGCGGCCGATTTTCCCGAGCCGCGCGACCGCCCCATGCTCGAGTCCATATTGCGCCGCTTCGGCGAGGCCATGCTGCGCGAGCTGAGCCATCCCACGGTTGTGGCGATGGTGCGCCTGGCCGTGGCCGAGGCCGAGCGCTCGCCCGAAATAGCGCGCAGCATCGACCGCATGGGCATGCAGACCAATCGCCGGGCGCTCATGGATTTGTTCGCCAAGGCCCAGGCCGGCGGGCTGATCGGCACGGTAGATCAGAACATCCTGGTCACGCATTTCATGGGCCTGCTGTGGGGCAACCTCATGTTTGGAATGCTGCTGCGCGTCACCCCGGCGCCCAAGGACGATGAGATCGTGGCCCGCGCCGAGCGCGCGGCGCGGGCCTTCCTGGCCGTTTACAAGGCGCCCGGCAGGGGGAAGGCATGAATGAAATGAACGTGGTCAGCATGCGCGGCATCGCCAAGACCTACCACCTGGATGCGGTGGATGTGCCGGCGCTGTCCGACGTGGACCTCGACATCCGCGCCGGCTGCTTCACCGTCATCTCGGGGCCCTCGGGCAGCGGCAAGACCACGCTGCTCAACATGATCGGCTGCATCGACCTGCCCGACCGCGGCGAGGTCACGGTGGCGGGACAGCCCGTGCAAAAGCTCGCTGACGACGCGCTGTCGGACTTTCGCGCCCGCCACATCGGGTTCATTTTCCAGAACTTCAACCTGCTGCCCGTGCTCACGGTGGAGGAGAACGTGGAATACCCGCTGCTGCTGTCGCGCATCCCGGCGGCCGAGCGCCGGAGGCGGGTCGCGGCCATGCTGGAGGCGGTGGGCATTCCCGAAAAGGCGCGCAACCTGCCGGGCCAGCTCTCGGGTGGGCAGCGGCAGCGCGTGGCCATCGCCCGGGCGCTGGCGCCGTCGCCGCAGCTGGTGCTGGCCGACGAGCCCACCGCCAACCTCGACAGCCACACCGGCTCGGCCATCATCGCGCTGATGCGCGACATGCAGCGCGAGTACAAGGTGTCGTTCGTGTTCTCCTCGCACGACCCCAAGGTGCTGGCGGAGGCGGACGACGCAGTCATGATTCAGGACGGGCGCATCACCGCCATCGAACGCGACCGGCACGCGCTTTCGCGCGAAGGAGGGCGCCCATGAGAACGCTTTCGCTTGCCCTGCGCAACCTGCTGCGCAACCGCCGCCGCTCGCTCACCACGCTGTTCGCCATGATGGTGGGCGCCGTCACCATCCTGCTGTTCGGCGGCTACAGCCGCGACATCACCTACGGCCTGCAGACCGGCTACATCATCCGCGGCGGCCACCTGCAGATCCAGCGCAAGGACTACTTCCTGTACGGCAGCGGCAACCCGGCGGCCTACGGCATTCCGGGGTACAAAAAGGTCCTCGACGTGGTGGCGCACGACCCCGTGCTCGCGCCCATGCTGGCCGTGGCGACGCCCACCATTTCGCTCGGGGGCATCGCCGGCAACTTCGACGCCGGCGTGTCCCGGACCATCGTGGGCACCGGCCTGGTGGTGGAGGACCGCAACCGCATGCGGCAATGGAACGATTACGGCATGCGCTTCAACATCGCGGCCTCGGCGCTGACCGGCACGGCGGATGACGCCGTGGTCATTGGCAACGGCGTGGCGCGCGTGCTGGAGCTGTGCCAGCCGCTCGGCGTGCCCAACTGCCCGCCGCATGCGCGCGTGGATCGCAAGCCGCCGGAAGCGGGCAAGGAGGCGGCCGACGCGCCCGCCGACGTCACGGCACTGGCCGACCTCGCCAAGCAGGATGCCAAGGCCTCCGCCGCTTCCCCCGCTGCGTCGCTCACTGCGCAGCCGGCCAAACCCGCGGAGCCGCGCGTCGAAGTGCTGGCAGCCAATGTGCACGGCGCGCCCAACGTGGCCTCGTTGCGCGTGGTCAAGGCCGAGAAGCAGGGCTTCAAGGAACTGGACGACATGTACCTGGCCATGCACCTTACCCAGGCGCAGCGCCTGCTGTACGGCTCCGAGCCGCCGCAGGCCACCGCCGTGGTTCTTCAGCTCCACCACACCCGCGAAATTCCCGCCGCCCGCGCGCGCATCGCCGAACTGCTCGCCACAGCTCTCCAGGGTGAGGACCTGGAAGTGCAGGACTTCGAGGCGCTCAATCCCTTCTACGGCCAGGCCGTGGCCATGTTCGCCGCCATTTTCGGCTTCATGGCGGCGCTCATCGGCGCGATCGTTCTCTTCACCGTGGGCAACACCATGAGCATGGCGGTGATGGAGCGCACCGCCGAGATCGGCACCCTGCGCGCCATCGGCGTGCGCCGAGCCGGCATACGCAAGCTGTTCGTGAGCGAGGCGCTGCTGCTGGGGCTGATCGGCGCCGTGGCGGGCGTGGCGCTGGCGGCGGCGCTCGGGGCGCTCATCAACCACTCGGGCCTCACCTGGACGCCGCCCGGGCAGGTCGACCCGGTACCGCTCACGGTGCGGGTGTGGGGCGAGCCGCGCCTGATGCTGGGCACGGCGCTGGGCCTCGCGCTGGTGGCGGTTATGTCGGCCTGGTGGCCGGCGCGGCGCGCCTCGCGCATGCAGATCGTCGACGCGCTGAGGCATGTGTGAGGACAGAATGAAATCCCATCTTTCTTTTTTTTGCGTGCTGGCGCTCTGTGCGGCCCAGGCACTGGCCGAGCCCAGCGCGCAGGACCTGCTGGCGCAGAGCGACGCCGTGCGCAACCCCGGCAAGCCGTTTTCGCTCACCACCTCGCTGGTGGAATACCGCAATTCCAAACAGGTGGATTCCAATACCCTCACGGTGTATTCCAAGGCCGACACCAAGAGCGGCCAGTTTCGAAGCCTGATCCGCTTCGTCGCGCCGGCGCGCGATGCCAACAAGTTGATGCTGAAGAACGGCAATGACCTGTGGTTTTTCGACCCATCGAGCAAGGCGAGCATAAGATTGTCTCCTCAGCAGAGATTGCTGGGGCAGGCGGCCAATGGCGACGTGGTAACAGTGAATTTGGCGCTGGACTACAAGGCTGAATTGAGTGGAGAAGAAGATGTGCTGGACGGTGACCGGCAGAAGCGGCATGCGTACAAGCTGGCGCTTGCGGCCAGCACGCCGGACGTGACCTATCACCATATCGAGATG
>DATNCF010000011.1:0-5060 GCA_035571675.1 Burkholderiales bacterium
GCGCCACTGTACTGTCATTCTACGCGCATCATCAGACACTTGCAGGAACCTGAACAGGCCAAAAAGCGCAACTTTTCAAGTTTTTCCGCCCGATTTTCCTTGGCGGTGGCCCAATCCCAGCAGGTACACCTCGGCGGAACGGCCACGGGACGCATCGGGCTTGCGCACCGCAACCGACTTGAACTGCCCTTCCATGGCACGCCTGAACTCTTGCTGGCCCCCGCCCTGGAAGGTTTTCACCAGGAAATTCCCTCCAACTTTCAGATGCTTAGCCGCAAATTCCAGGGCCAGTTCACACAGATGCAGGCTGCGCGCCTGGTCGGAAACAGCCACACCTGACAAGTTGGGGGCCATGTCCGAAACCACAAGGTCCACGGACCGGCCCTCCAGGGCCTTTTCCACTGCCGCCAGCACCTCGTCTTCCCGGAAATCGCCCAGGATGACCTTGGCGCCCGCCACCGGTGCGACCGGCAGCAGGTCGACCGCGACTAGGCACCCCGTCGAGCCGATGCGCCGCGCGATCATCTGCGACCAGCTTCCGGGCGCCGCCCCAAGGTCCACCACGGTCTGCCCCGGCGCCAGCAGGCGGTCGCGCGCGTCGATTTCCTGCAGCTTGTAGGCGGCGCGCGAGCGAAAACCCTCGGCCTGGGCTTTCTTCACATAGGCGTCGTTGATGTGCTCGTGCAGCCAGGCCTTGCTGGACTTGCTCACCGATTCACCTCATGCAGGGGTGCCGCCATGACGCACTGATAAAATTGCACCATGAAACCGTTAACTCCGAGCGAACGGAGCGCGTTGCGCGGGCGGGCGCACGCGCTCAAGCCCGTGGTCATGATCGGCGGCGAGGGCCTGACCCCCGCCGTGCTGGCCGAAATCGAGCGCGCGCTCAAGCGCCACGAACTCATCAAGATCCACGTGGCAGGCGACGACCGTGAGGCGCGCCAAGGCTATCTCGAGCAAATCTGCGCCGGCACCGGCGCGCAGCCTGTTCAGCATATCGGCAAGATGCTGGTGATATACAAGGTTCGGCCTGAAGAAGTCGAGTCGGACAAGGCTTCTGAAAAAGTGTCATCCGGCCGGCGGCAAAGCGAAGGGCGCAACTCCGCCCGACCGCCTTCGCGTCCCGCCCATAAACCGGTCCGAAGGGGACTGTTCGAGTCGCGCAAGCCGCAATTGCCCGGAACCCCGGCTGACGATGATTCCGCTCCGGTCCGCAAGGCCGGACGGCCGGCGATTTCCCATTCCCGCGGACGGCCCACTACCCGCTCCGCGCACCCCGCCCGCGGCTCGCGCGCGACCCGACGCGGCGGGCACTAGGCCACGTTCGGTTATTCGAAGCGCACGTCCAGCACGTCGTAGTGGCGCACCCCGCCCGGGGTCTGCACGTCCACGGCGTCGCCGGCGTACTTGCCGATCAGCGCCCGGGCGATGGGCGATGAAATGGAAATCTTGCCCTTCTTGATGTCGGCCTCGTCGTCGCCCACGATCTGGTAGGTGACGGTGCCGCCTTCGCCGTCCTCGAGCTCCACCGTGGCGCCGAACACGCAGCGGCCGTCGGTGTCGAGCTGGCGCGGGTCGATGATCTGCACGTTGGCGAGCTTGGCCTCGACTTCCGCGATGCGGCCCTCGATGAAGCTCTGGCGCTCCTTGGCGGCGTCGTACTCGGCGTTCTCCGACAGGTCGCCGTGCGAGCGCGCCTCGGCAATGGCCGCGATGGCGTTGGGGCGGTCGACGGTCTTGAGGCGGTGCAGCTCGGTGCGCAGCATTTCCGCGCCGGTCACGGTGACGGGAGTTTTAGCCATGATGGAAACACCAAAGGACAAGGGCAAGGGGGCGGCAGCGCCGCCGGCACGGCCCCCTCGCGGATTGATGGGTTAAATTACCACAGAACTGTTTGGCTTTGGCGCCTGGGCCGAAGGCCCGCCATGCAGCCCGGTGTGCAGGGCCTGAAGGGCGTAGGGCTCGAGCGCGGCCACGTAACGCATGCCGGCGCAGGCGGCGCGCGCGCCGGCGATGGTGGTGTAGTAGGTGACGCGCTGGCTGAGCGCCGAGACGCGGATGGAGCGCGAGTCGGCCACCGCCTTGCGCGTCTCGCCCACGGTGTTCACGATCAGGCTGACCTCGCGGTTCTTGATCATGTCCACCACGTGCGGGCGGCCGTCGGCCACCTTGTTCACCGTGGTCACGGGAAAACCGTGCGCCGCGATCACCGCGGCCGTGCCGCGCGTGGCCACCAGGGTGAAGCCGAGCTCGATCAGGTCGCGCGCGATTTCCACGGCGGCCAGCTTGTCGCCGTCGCGCACGCTGATGAAGGCCTGCCCGGCGCGCGGCAGGCGCACGCCCGCGGCGAACTGCGACTTGACGAAGGCCTCGCCGAAGGAATAGCCGATGCCCATGACCTCGCCGGTGGACTTCATCTCCGGCCCCAGTATGGTGTCCACGCCCGGGAACTTGATGAAGGGGAACACCGCCTCCTTCACCGAGAAGTAAGGCGGAATGACCTCGCGCGTCACGCCCTGCGCGGCCAGGCCCTTGCCGGCCATGCAGCGCGCCGCGATCTTGGCCCACGGCAGGCCGGTGGCCTTGGACACGAACGGCACGGTGCGCGAGGCGCGCGGGTTGACTTCCAGCACGTACACCACGTCGCGCTGGATGGCGAACTGCACGTTCATCAGGCCGACCACGTTGAGGCCGCGCGCCAGCGCCTCGGTCTGGCGGCGCAGCTCGCGCTCCAGGTGGGCCGACAGCGAGAACGACGGCAGCGAGCAGGCCGAGTCGCCGGAATGCACGCCGGCCTGCTCGATGTGCTCCATGATGCCGGCCACCACCACCAGCTTGCCATCGGACACCGCGTCCACGTCCACCTCGATGGCGTCGTTGAGGAAGCGGTCGAGCAGCACCGGCGAGTCGTTGGACACCTTCACCGCCTCGCGCATGTAGCGCTCGAGGTCGCGCTGCTCGTGCACGATCTCCATGGCGCGGCCGCCGAGCACGTAGCTGGGGCGCACCACCAGCGGGTAGCCGATCTCCTGCGCCAGCGCCAGCGCGTCGGCCTCGGTGCGCGCGGTGCGGTTGGGCGGCTGGCGCAGCCTGAGCTGCACCAGCAGCTTCTGGAAGCGCTCGCGGTCCTCGGCGGCGTCGATCATGTCGGGCGTGGTGCCGATGATGGGCACGCCGGCCGCAGCCAGGTCGCGCGCGAGCTTGAGCGGCGTCTGGCCGCCGTACTGCACGATCACCCCCTCGGGCTTTTCCTTGTCGACGATCTCGAGCACGTCCTCGAGCGTGAGCGGCTCGAAATACAGCCGGTCCGAGGTGTCGTAGTCCGTGGACACGGTCTCCGGGTTGCAGTTGACCATGATGGTCTCGAACCCGTCCTCGCGCAGCGCCATGGCGGCGTGCACGCAGCAATAGTCGAACTCGATGCCCTGGCCGATGCGGTTGGGCCCGCCGCCCAGCACCATGACCTTGCGCTTGGCGGTGGGCGCGGCCTCGCACTCCTCCTCGTAGGTGGAGTAAAGGTAGGCGGTGCCCGAGGCGAACTCGGCGGCGCAGGTGTCCACGCGCTTGTACACCGGGCGCACGCCGTTGGCGCGGCGCTTGGCGCGCACCGCGGCCTCGGTGGTCTTCAGCAGCTTGGCCAGGCGCCGGTCGGAGAAGCCCTGGCGCTTGAGGCCCAGCAGCGCCGCGCCGTCGATCTGCTCGAGCGCCATGTCGTCCAGGCGCATCTCGGTGTCGACGATGTCCTTGATCTGCGCCAGGAACCAGGGATCGATGTGCGTGAGGGCCTGCACTTCCTCGATGGAGAAGCCGTTCTCGAAGGCGTCGCCCACGTACCAGATGCGGTCGGGCCCGGGCTCGCCCAGCTCCTTCTCGATGACGTCGCGGTCGGTGGTCTTCTGGTTCAGGCCATCCACGCCCACCTCCAGGCCGCGCAGCGCCTTCTGGAACGACTCCTGGAAGGTGCGGCCGATGGCCATGACCTCGCCCACCGATTTCATCTGCGTGGTCAGCCGGTCGTTGGCCTGCGGGAACTTCTCGAAAGCGAAGCGCGGCACCTTGGTGACCACGTAGTCTATGGAGGGCTCGAAGGAGGCCGGCGTCACGCCGCCGGTGATGTCGTTCTTCAGCTCGTCGAGGGTGTAGCCGACGGCCAGCTTGGCGGCGATCTTGGCGATGGGAAAGCCGGTGGCCTTGGAGGCCAGCGCCGAGGAGCGCGACACGCGCGGGTTCATCTCGATCACGATCATGCGCCCGTCCCTGGGGTTGATCGCGAACTGCACGTTGGAGCCGCCCGTGTCCACGCCGATCTCGCGCAGCACCGCGATGGATGCGTTGCGCATGATCTGGTATTCCTTGTCCGTGAGCGTCTGCGCCGGCGCCACGGTGATGGAGTCGCCGGTGTGCACGCCCATGGGATCGAGGTTCTCGATGGAGCACACGATGATGCAGTTGTCCTTGCGGTCGCGCACCACCTCCATCTCGAACTCTTTCCAGCCGATGAGCGACTCCTCGATGAGCAGTTCCTTGGTGGGCGAGGCCTCCAGGCCGCGTTCGCAGATGGCCACGAACTCCTCGCGGTTGTAGGCGATGCCGCCGCCCGCGCCGCCCAGCGTGAACGAGGGCCGGATGACCACCGGGAAGCCGATGCCGGCCTGCACCTGCAGCGCCTCCTCCATGGAGTGCGCCATGGAGGAGCGCGCGCTGCCCAGGCCGATCCGGGTCATGGCGCGCTTGAACTTCTCGCGGTCCTCGGCCTTGTCGATGGCTTCCTTCCTGGCGCCGATCATTTCCACGCCGTATTTTTCCAGCACGCCGTGCCTGGCCAGGTCGAGGGCGCAGTTGAGCGCGGTCTGCCCGCCCATGGTGGGCAGGAGCGCATCCGGCCGCTCGCGCGCGATGATGGCTTCCACGGTCTGCCACATCACCGGCTCGACGTAGGTGACGTCGGCCGTCTCCGGGTCGGTCATGATGGTGGCCGGGTTCGAGTTCACCAGCACCACGCGGTAGCCTTCCTGGCGCAGCGCCTTGCAGGCCTGCGCCCCGGAGTAGTCGAACTCGCA
>DATNCF010000012.1:0-2561 GCA_035571675.1 Burkholderiales bacterium
GTGATGTTCAATCCCAGAAGGGGCTTTGCGTTCGCCCCCTGCCGCGCGGCTAAGGCGTCTGAACCGCAGCCACATCCCCGTTCTTGAACATCACCACCCGGTTCCTGCCGGATTTCTTGGCTTGAAACAGGGCGACATCAGCCGCCTTGACCAGCGCGGCGCCGTCGGCCTCATCATCGGGATACATCGCCACCCCCACTGAAAGCGAGATGGGCTCCAGTTCCTGGCCGGCATGGTTGACCTTGAGCAATCCGGCTTCGACGCGAATTTTCTCGGCGCGGGCACGCGCCCCTTCCGCGGTTGAGGGCGACAGGATCAGGATGAATTCCTCGCCGCCGTAGCGGCAGGCGATGTCGCTGCCACGCACGTTTTTCTGAAGGAAAATTCCCAGCAGGCGCAAGACGGCGTCGCCCGCGTCGTGGCCGAAGTTGTCGTTGAACAGCTTGAAATGATCGATGTCGATCATGATGACGGCCAGCTTATCTTCGTTGCGCTTCGCCCTGTGCCGCTCCTGCACCAGTACCTCTTCCATGTAACGGCGGTTGTACAGTCCGGTCAACGAGTCGCGGATCGACAGGTTGCGCATGGATTCGCGCAGCTTAAGGTTGGATATGCCGAGCCCGACGTTGTCGGCAAGCAGTTTCACCAGTTTGAATTTCTCGGCCATTCGCGCCTCGTCACCCGCACCGCCCTTGAGCGGACCGTCGATCAGATGCAGGGTGCCCAGCATTTCGCCTTGCGCCAACAGGGGCAGGCACACGTACATATGATCCTCGTCGGCCACGTGGGGGCACCAGTGCTCATGCTCGGTGGGCAGATGAACCTGCCCGCGGCGAATCGCCCAGCATTCGTTGGGTGCAAAAGCCAGCTTGGCGGGCGGCATTGGGCCCCATGCCGTAGCCGCCTCAAGCAAGTCACGCGATGCGCTCAGCACGAAAACCGCGCCGGAATCACCGGGAAACAGCTGGGCGACGGTCTTCGAAATGATGGCGTAGGCTTCGGTTTCCGAAGTGCTCGACTGCAGATAGTCGTTCATGTTGCTGAGCAGCGAAATTTCCATATTGCGTTTGGAGAGTTCCTCCGCCTGGCCGGTCAGGACGTCGTTGGCCGCATTCAATTCGGCCATCCGCTCGGTCACGCGCAACTCCAGGCCGTCTTTTTCCGCGGCGAGTGCGGTTGCGCCGGCGGCGATGGTCGATTCCAGTCCGCGCGCGTGCAACAACAGCTTTTCCTCGATATTTTTCAGGTCGGCGGCCAGTCTGCCGAAGGCTGCGCCCAGGGTGCCGATTTCGTCGCCTAAGTTCATTGAGGACACATCCGTTTCAGGCTGAAGGGGAGCCGCTTCCGGCTCGGCGCTTGAGAGCCGCGGTGGGGCTGTGGCAGTCGCGCTGAACAGGCCTTCCTTTGTACGTCGCCATCTCGAACGAAGATGTGCGCTGGGCCACACAATGCCTTGGATATTTTTCACTGCCCGCCGCAGGCTGAAACCGGGACTGAGGCGCCATCCTTCAGCACCTCGACCTGCGCAATATGTTTCATGGGCCAGCGCCTCGCCCTTCAATTCAAAATGTGCATCATGGGATCGGTGCCGGGGGCGGTCTGTTCGATATCGAACACAGCAACGCGACACGATTGCCGGTGCGGCGTTGGGTTCCTGTACTCGCCGCCGCGCTAAGGTTGCAGCGCCGCTTTTGAGCCGTATTCATGGGCGTACACCCTGGTGAACTCGGCGCCGAGCAAAAAAATCTGCGCCGAGTAGTAGACCCACACCAGTACGACAATCATCGAGCCGGCGGCGCCAAAGGCCGAGGCGATGCCGGCCTTTCCCAAATACAGGCCGATGAGAAATTTGCCGATCTCAAACAGCAGCGCGGTTATGGCCGCGCCGATCCAGACGTCGTTCCAGGCGATGCTGGCCCGGGGCATGAGCTTGAAAATGATGGCGAATATCACGACGGTAACGGTGATGGAGATGGCCGAATTAAGCGCGTACAGCAGCGCTTCCCCGCCTGCGAAATGCGCGTAACTCCATCTTCCGAAGGCGGCGATCGCCGCACTCACCATCAGCGAGACCAGCAGCAGGAACCCCAGCCCCAGCACCAGCCCATAGGACAGCAAGCGCGTGCGCACCAGCATCGCCACGTTGCTCCAAAAGGACAGGGCTGGCACGCGCCAGATGCGGTCAAGGTCGCGCTGCAATTCGGCGAACACCGTGGTTGCTCCTATCACCAGCGTGACGATGCTGATGACGGTGGCGAACACATTGCCGGCGGGCAGGCTGGCGCTTTTCAACAGGTCCTGGATCGCGGCCGCGCCCTGCGGCCCGATCAGGTCTTGTATCTGGGCAACCATCTCTCCCTGGGCCGCGTCCCGGCCGAAAATCAGCCCCGATACCGCGATGGCAATGAGCAGCAGCGGGGCAATCGAAAACAGCGTGTAATAAGCCAGCGCGGCGCCCATGCTGGCGGCGTAATCGTCGACCCAGGCCTGGGCGGATTTGCTGGTCAGATTCCCCAACTGCCTGAAATCCATTGGTTCTTCTCCGCGCTTGGCATGGCCGC
>DATNCF010000013.1:0-7958 GCA_035571675.1 Burkholderiales bacterium
CCCTATCCCGCGTTTTCGGCCAAGCTCAAGGCGTTTGACCCGGCCAACTTCGAGAAACTGGCGGTCACCAACGCAGGCTGGCTGTACGACGCCACCTACATCCTCAAGGCGGCCATCGAGGCAACCCGGTCCGTCGACGGCCCGGCGCTCACCAAGTGGGTGGAGCAAAATGTGTCGAAAGTCCCCAACATGGTCACGGGGCCCTACAGCGCATCCGCAACCAACCATTTTTTCTACGGCGATCCGAGCACCCTGGTGATGGTGGAGTCCCCGGACAAGCCGCGCTCCGACGGGCTGCTCAAGCGCGCCGGTTGCTAACAGGACGGGGCGGGCGCCGCCCCGCCCCTTTGTCGAGTATCTATGTCCACTCAATTTTCAAGCGATCAACGGCAACTTCAGGATCTCATCCGGCGCATCGGGCGCGAGCGTGTCGCGCCGCGCGCCAACGACATCGACCGCAGCGCCGAATATCCCCAGGACATGTTCGAGCTGCTGAAGTCGCTGGGATTGTTTTCGCTGGCCTTGGGCCGCGATCAGGGCGGCGCAGGCGACATGGTGTCCTCCTGCATCGCGGTCGAGGAACTGGGGCGCGTCTGCTACAACACCGGCTACCTGCTGGTCACGCAGTGGGTGCCCTTCCATGCCCTGGAGGCCGGCGGCAGCGCCGCGCAAAAAAGCCAATACCTGCCCGGGCTGGCGGCCGGCGATACGCGCTCGGCCATTGCCCTGACCGAGCCCCACAGCGGCTCGGATCTCGCGAGCATCCGCACGCGCGCTCGCAAGGTCGCCGGCGGCTACCGCATCACCGGCCAGAAAATCTGGTGCTCCAACGCTCCCAACGCCGATTTCATCCTGGTGGCCGCCAAGATCGGGGATGAGTCGGGGAAGATCAACCTGTTCATCGTGCCCTGTCCCGCGGACGGGCTCACCATCGGCGCGCCCGAGGACAAGCTGGGCGCGCGCGGCATTCCCTCCTGCCCGCTGTTTCTCGACGAGGTGGCCGTGCCGGACGACGCCATCATCGGCGGCGAGGGCGAGGGCTTCAAGCTGGTGATGGAGGGCCTCAATCGCGGGCGACCCATCGTGGCCGCGCGCGCCGTGGGCTGCGCCCAAGGCGCGCTGGACCACGCCGTGCAATTCATCCAGAATCGCTTCACGCGCGGCAAGCGCGTGGACGAATTCCAGGGCATTCGCTGGATGATCGCGGACATGGAAATGAAAATACAGGCCGGCCGGGAGCTGTGCTACAAGGCTGCGGCCATGGTGGATGCCGGCGTGCGCGGGCCCGAAATGGCCAAGGCGGCGGCCGTGGCCAAGGCTTTCTGCACCGACATGGCCATGCAGGTGACGACCGACGCCGTCCAGTTGTTCGGCGCCACCGGCATTTCCAACGAGGCGCCCATCAACCGCTACATGCGCGACGCCAAGGTGACGCAGATCATCGAGGGAACCAACCAGATCCAGCGCAACATCATTGCCGACGTGGTGCTGGGAAGATCGCATCGCGGCGCCTGAGGGCAGACCCATGAACGACGAAGCGCCCATACTGCTTTCCACGGATTCCCACGGGGTCGCCACCCTCACCCTGAACCGGCCGGCCAAGCTGAACGCCTTTACTGTGCCCATGATCGACCTGTGGTACGAGACCCTGGTCAAGGCTTCAGAGGACCCGGCGGTCAAGGTGGTGGTGGTGACCGGGGCAGGCCGCGCCTTTTGCGCCGGCGGAGCCGTGGAGGACATGCTCAAGTTTCCGGGGCAGGACGCCATGGAGCGCAAGGACTATCTGTGGAAGCACGTGCACCGCATCGCCCTGCACATGGAGCGCATGGACAAGCCGGTCATCGCCGCCATGAACGGCCTTGCGCGCGGCGCCGGGCTCGACATGGCGTTGATGTGCGACATGCGCGTTGCCGCGGCCTCGGCCACCATGGCGGAGGCCTACATCAACATGGGCCTGATTGCCGGCGATGGCGGCGGATGGTTCCTGCCGCGGCTGGTCGGCACCGCGCGCGCCCTGGAGATGCTGTGGCGCGGCAACGTGATCACCGCGGCCGAAGCCGAGCGCATCGGGATGGTGAACCACGTCTTCCCGGACGAGACATTCCGGGATCAAGCCGTGGCCATTGCGCGTGAAATAGCCGCGCAACCCCAGCAAGCCATCCGCTTTTTCAAGCGCAGCGTCCACCAGGGGCGCGATATTCCGCTGGTCGCCCACCTCGACATGGTGTCCTCGCACATGTCGGTGCTGGAGGACATGGCCGAGCAGCGCGCCAAGGTGGAAGCGTTTGCCAATCGTAAGAAGTAATCCGTGGCAAGAAGTAACCCGCCGGCAAGAAATAGCCCGCCGGCAAAATAGCTTCTTGGCATCGGCAGGACCGCGGGCGCGAGGCTACCGCGGCTTGGAGAGGAGTTGATGGAAGCACATCCGTCCCATATCGAGTCCCCGCACGCCAAATCCCCCTATGGGCCGTTGCAGGGGGTGCGGGTGATCGACTTGTCGATCAACGTGCTGGGCCCCATGGGCACCCAGATTCTGGGCGACATGGGGGCCGACGTGGTGAAGGTGGAGACGCCGGCGGGAGACGACAACCGGCGCACGGGTCCGTCGCGCGGCGAGAACATGGCGGCGCTGTTCCTGACCTTCAACCGCAACAAGCGCAGCATCGTTCTCGACCTGGGCCGGCCCGATCATCGCGAAGTCCTGCTGCGCCTCATTGACGGCGCGGACGTGTTTGTCCACGGCATGCGCAGGAAGTCGGCGGAAAAGCTGGGCATCGGCTACCAGGCGGTCGCTTCACGCAATCCGCGTGTCATTTACGCCTACGGCGGCGGATATTCCCAAAGCGGCCCGTACCGGGACAGGCCGGCCTTCGACGACATCATCCAGGCGGCCAGCGGGCTGGCGGGCGCCATGGCGCGCTCGCTGCAGGGCGAGCCGCGCTACATGCCCACGGTGGTCGTGGACAAACTGTGCGGCTACGTCCTCGCTTCGTCGGTTTCCATGGCGCTGTACGCCCGCGACCGCACCGGACGGGGGCAGGAAATAGAAGTGCCCATGATGGAGTCGGCCGCGTCGTTTCTGCTGCACGAGCACCTGTTCGCGGCCAGCTTCGATCCGCCGTCGGCGCCCGTCGGCTATCCGAGAATGTTCACCCCGTCCCGGCGTCCATATCCGACCAAGGACGGCCATATCGGCGTGGTCGCCATCAACGACGCGCAGTGGCGGCGTCTGCTGACAGCGCTCGGTCGCGCCGACCTGGTCGATGACGTCCGCTTTGCCAGCATCGACCAGCGCACCCTGCACATCGACACGGTGTATGCCACCGTCGAGCAGGAACTCAAGGCCAAAACGACGCGGGAATGGCAGGCCATTTTCGACGCGGCGGACATACCCAACAGCCCGGTGCGGCGCATCGAGGACTTGCTGCAGGACAGCTACCTGTGGGAGACGGGCTTCTTCAGGCGCTACCACCACCCGAGCGAGGGACAACTGGTCACCACGGCGATACCGGTCAGATTCTCCGATACGCCCGGAGACATCCGGCGTCCTCCGCCGCGGCTGGGTGAGCACGGCGCGGAGATTCTCCAGGAATTGGGCTACGGCGCGGCGGAAGTGGAAGCCCTGCTGGGCCCGCATGCGGCCGCGTCCAGGAGTTCATCCGCGAGTTGATCGGACCTGTTCTAAGGAGAGGATCATGGCCACGCTTACCATCGTCAATCCCGTCGCCACGCCCAAGCAGGAAAGCGCGAGCGCCGAGTACTATCCCATTCCGCCCCGCCTGGATTCGATTGCGGGAAAGA
This sequence comes from Burkholderiales bacterium, assembly GCA_035571675.1. Lineage (GTDB taxonomy): Bacteria > Pseudomonadota > Gammaproteobacteria > Burkholderiales > SG8-39 > CAIYPG01. The sequence continues at coordinate 3,802 of DATNCF010000013.1, forward strand.
CCATCGGGTTGTTCTGGAACGGCAAGAACGGCGGCCAGTACGCGCTGGCGCGCACCAAGGAGGTGTTGTCGCAGCACTACCCGGGCGTGCGGTTTCGCGACTACCTGGGCGCCATGGGCGGCGTCATGCGCCGCGCCTCCACCGAGCAGCACGACCTCATGGCGTGGGAATGCGACGCCGTGATCGGGACCACCGCCGACTGAGGCTCGTGCACGTCATGGCTCGTGCGTGACATGAGCCAGGTGGAAATGCGCGGCAAGCCCGCGGTGGCCTGGACGGCACGGACGTTCCTGCATGACGCCGAATGGAGCGCCCAAGTGTGGGGACGCCCGGAGGTGGGCTTTTCCGTGGTGCCGGAATGCTTTACCAACAACAGTCCGGACATGATTCGCGGCATGGTGGACGCCGCCATGGACCAGGTCATCAAACAACTGACTCACGCGCCCGAGCCCAGGGCGCCGCAACTGACGCACATCACCACCGAGGCCGGGGGCGAACTGCACTACCAGGGGGATGACCTGCTCGACTGCTTCGACGCCATGCAGCGGGCGTTCGTCAAGGCGCACTGGAGCGACGGCCTGCCGCTGGTGCCGCCGACGCGAAAGAAAGTGGAAGCCATGGTGGCGGCCACGGGGTTGGCCGCGGGGCACCTGGTGGGTCACCTTGAGCCGGGCTTTGGCGCCGCCACCCTTGAGAAAATAGCGGCCAATGCCGTGATGGCCGGCGCGCGTCCCGAGCACATGCCGGTGATCCTGGCCATGCTGGACTGTTTCATGGATCCGCGTTCGGGCTGGCGCGGCGTGTGCATGTCCACCGGCCCCCAGGCGCCGGTGGTCATGGTGAGCGGCCGCTACGCCAGGGAAATCGGCATGAACAGCGGCGTGTGCGCCATCGGCCCGGGCTCGGTGTCGGAAGTGAACGTGGCCATCGGGCGGACGGCGCGCCTGCTGGCCATGAACATCGGCCTGTCCTACCCGGGGGTGTCCGACATGGACACCCATGGGACCGCCATGAAGTTCAGCTATTGCGTGGCCGAAAACGAAGAACGCAACCCCTTCGAACCGTACCGCGTCACCAAGGGCTTTGCCGAAGACTCCACCACGGTCACGGTGAACATGCCGTTCTCGCATACCGAGGTGCACGACTTCCAGAACCACGACCCCAAGCGCCTGATCGAGGTCATGTGCTCGGTGATCTGCAACGTCGGCCACGCCATGAACGGCCACTGGCTGTACAACAACAAGGGGCCGCTCGGCACCCCGAGCGTGTTTCGCGGCGAAAGCGACAACCTGCTGTTCCTTTGTCCCGACCACGCTACGGCGTTCCACCGCGCGGGCTGGACGCTGGCCAACATCCGCGAGGCGCTGTTCGAGGGCTCGCGGCTGTCGTTCCGCAAGCTCATGCTCACCCATGAGATGGAGTTGTTCAATTCGGTCCATCCGCACCTCAAGTGGCTGGCCGAGGCGCCGGAGACGCTGATTTCCATATTCGAGCGGCCGGAGCAGTTCGACCTGTTCGTGATCGGTGGCGATGCCGGCTGGAGCACCTACCATGACGGCGGGACGTTCTCCATCACCCGGGAAGCGAGGCTGCCTTGAGCGTTCGCAGCGAGCGCCGGAACGGCATTGCCCTCGTTACGCTGGACAATCCCCCTGTCAACGCCCTGAGTTTCTCGCTGCGGGCGGGCCTGCAGGCGGCCGTGCGCGAGGCCGCGGCCGACGGCGCCATCCATGCCATTGTGATCACGGGGTCGGCCAGGGCGTTCAGCGCAGGAGGGGACATCCGCGAGTTCGGGACTCCGCGGAGCACCCAGCCGCCCATGGTGCGGGACCTGTCCGCCGCCTTCGACCAGGTAAACAAGCCCCTGGTCGCCGCCATCGGCGGCTTGGCGCTGGGAGGCGGCCTCGAGCTTGCCCTGGCCTGCCACTACCGCGTGGCCGCCCCCGGCGCGAGGCTGGGCCTGCCGGAAGTGACCCTGGGCATTGTTCCCAGCGGCGGCGGCACGCAGCGCCTGCCGCGCATCATTTCCGCAGAAATGGCCGTGCGCATGCTGACCAGTGGCGACGCCGTGAGTGCCGAGCAGGCGCTGCAAATGGGCCTTGTCGACGCAATCCTCGCCGGCGACTTTGTGGCGGACGCCGTTGAATATGCGTCGCGGTTGGCGGTCCTGGGGAAAGGCATTCGCCGCCTGCGCGACCTGCCGCCCATGTCGACCACTGCGGGACAGTTCCTGGCGTCCGAGCGGCTGCGGCTGGCCGAAGCGGGACGCAACAATCCGGCCCTGCTGCGGGTGCTGGATTGCGTGGAGGCGTCGCTCACGCTGCCGTTTGACCAGGGGCAGAGAACGGCCGAGGCGGCTTGGGCGGAGCTCATGCAAAGCCCGCAGGCGCAGGCTTTCCGCCAAGCGTTCCTGTCCGAGCGGGAACGGAAATCGGTGAAGCCCCGCGAGCGGAGCTAGATTTTCTTCGCCTGGCCTTCCCAGTACTTGTCGCGCAGCAGCCGCTTGTAGATCTTGCCGTTGTCCTGCCGCGGCAGCGCCTGTTCAAACACGATTTTGCGCGGCACCTTGTAGCCTGCCAGCCGGGCGCGCAGGAACTGCCCCAGTGATTCCGCCGTGAGACTCGACTGCGGAACAAGCTGCACGTGGGCCGCCGGCAATTCACCGAACTCGTCGTCCGGGATGCCGAACACCGCCGCGTCGGCGACTTCGGGATGCGCGAGCAAGGCGTCCTCGATTTCCTTGGGATAAATGTTCACGCCGCCCGAGATCAGCATGTCGGATTTGCGGTCGCTCAGGAACAGATAGCCGTCCTCATCCAGGTAGCCGATGTCCCCGGCCGTCACGAAGCCGTCGCGCCCGACTTTGGCGCGTGCTGCTTCATTGCCGTGATAGGTGAAGTCCGGCGAGCCGTGCATCTTGAGGTAGATGTCCCCGGTCTGGTTGGGCCCCAATCGCCGGCCTTGCGCATCGTATATGCGCACCTCCCCCGACAGCACGGCCTTGCCCACCGTCCCGGGTTTGCGCAGCCACTCGTCGGAACTGCAGGTGGTGATGAGGCCGGTCTCCGAGGAGCCGTAGTTTTCCCAGAGAATGGGGCCCACCCAGTCGATCATGGCGCGCTTGACTTCGGGCGGGCAGGGCGCGGCGGTGTGGTGGATGTAGACCAGCGAACTGAGGTCGTGGCGCTGCCTGACCTCGGCCGGCAGCCGCAGCATGCGCACGAACATGGTGGGCACCATGTAGGCGTGCGTCAGGCGGTGTTTCTCGATCAAGGCCAGGGCTTCCTCGGCATCGAAGCGCCGCATGACGCAGACGCTGCCGCCGGCGTTGAACACCGTCATGGTCACCGCGATGGAAAACAAGTGATACAGCGGCCCCGTGGTGAGGGCGCGCGTGGCGGGATAGCCGTGGTAGACGTGCTTGAGCATTTCCGCACGGCTCTTGGACTCCGCGGGGTCTGCGGGCGTGCGCCGCACGGCCTTGGGCTTTCCGGTCGTGCCCGAGGTGTAGATCATGCTGGATTCGCGCCCGGCTCCCTGCGCGACCGAGGGCTGGAAACCGGCAATCCACGCGTCGTAGTCTTCGGCAGCGGCTGGACGGGGCTGGGCCTCTTCCCATGATGGCCGGACGGCCACCACCCGGCAGCGCTCAGGGGCGACCTCGGTGACCAGCGGGACGAATTCGTCATGCGCCAGCACGGCCTTGACCGAGGCGTCCCGCAGTACGTAGCCGATTTCCGGTCCGGTCCAGTGCCAATTGACGGGCACAACGTAGGCGTCGATTTTCTGGCAGGCCAGCGTCGCCTCGATCAAAACGAAGTCGTTCCGGGCGAGGACGCCAATGGCATCGCCGGGGCCGACGCCTGTCGCGGCCAAGGCGCTTGCGAGGCGGGCGGCCCGCTCCCGTATGAGGGCGCTGTCGCGCGACACCGGCCCGATGATGACCGCGGGCGGCTGGATGAATGGTTCCGGATACGCCTTTTCCATCGCAACGAATACCCCGTGCCTTGATCTTTCAGATTGGATTCGCGAATGCCTTACCGCCGCACGATCAGCGCATCGACGGCGGTGATGCGCCCGCCCGAGCAGATCAACGGATTGACATCGAGCTCCGCGATACGCTCTTGCTGGTCGGCGGCGAACTCCGACAGCCGCGC
>DATNCF010000014.1:0-5284 GCA_035571675.1 Burkholderiales bacterium
GTCAACCAGGCCATCACCCAGATGGACGAGGTCACGCAGCAGAACGCCGCGCTGGTGGAGGAGGCCGCCGCGGCCGCCGAGTCCATGCAGGAGCAGGCCGGCTCGCTGGTGCAGGCCGTGGCCGTGTTCAGGATGGCCGCGTCGAGCACCGCCAGTCGGCCCTCTCTGGACCGGACCGCGCTGGAGCGGCGCGGGCCCAACCGCGCCAGTAATGTGGCGCGGTTGCCCGCCAAGCCGGCTCCGGCGAAGCCGGCCGCGACCAAATCAGGCGCGAAGCCGGCGGCAGCGCGGGCCAAGGCCGCGGGCGGCGACGACCATTGGGAAGAGTTCTGAGCGCCGCCGCCGCGAGGGGGATGGCCCCCTTGCGGCGGGCCGTGGATGGCGGGCCGCGCCCTGGCGAGGTCCTTCTCGATTGAATGAACGCCTCAGGGAACACCATGCAAGCCGCAGTGCGCAAGCAGTCGCAGCCCGAAGCCGGGCGGGAGCCACCCAGCCGGGATTTCAGTTTCACGTCCCAGGACTTCGAGCGGGTGCGGCGCCTGATCCGCGCTCATGCCGGCATCTCGCTGTCGCCGGCCAAGCGCGACATGGTCTACAGCCGCCTGGCGCGGCGCCTGCGCGAGCGGCGCCTGGAGAATTTCTCCGACTACCTGGACTGCCTGGAGCAGGGCGGCGACGCGGCGGAATGGGAAGCGTTCATCAACGCCCTGACCACCAACCTGACGTCGTTTTTTCGCGAACCGCACCACTTTCCCATCCTGGCCGAGCACCTGGGCCGGCGCGGCGCGGCGCAGCCGGTGCGGATATGGTGCTCGGCCTCGTCCACCGGCGAAGAGCCGTATTCCATCGCCATGACCGCGGTGGAGACGTTCGGCAGCTTCACGCCGCCGGTGAGGATTCTGGCGAGCGACGTGGACACCCGGGTGCTGGCCACGGCCGAGGCCGGCGTCTACGAGGCGGAGCGCGTCGAGCACCTGGGGCCTGAGCGCCTGCGGCGGTTTTTCCAGCGCGGCGCGGGGGCCAATGCTGGCAAGGTGAGGGTGCGCCCGGAATTGCGCGCGCTGGTGACGTTCCGCCGCATCAACCTGCTCGATGCCGATTGGCCGCTGCGCGGCGAACTGGACGTCATTTTCTGCCGCAACGTAATGATCTATTTCGACAAGGCCACCCAGCTCGCCATCCTCGAGCGCTTTTCGCCCCTGCTGCGCCCGGGCGGCCTGCTGTTCGCGGGGCATTCGGAGAGCTTCCATCACGCGGCACATTTGTTCCGTCTGCACGGCAAGACGGTGTATGCGCCGGCCGCGGGCGGACGGCCATGAGCGCCGGCCGGGCGCTGTCCGCCCTGCGCGCGGAGCCCGAGGCGCTGGACAGCTCGCCCGCGCCCGACAGTTTCGCCCGCAACGAATACTTCGACCGCGCCCACGCCAGGCAGGCGGCCAAGCTGCTGCCCGGCGAGTATTACGTGACCGGCAGCGACATGCTGCTGGTGACGGTGCTGGGGTCCTGCGTGGCGGCCTGCATTCGCGACGCCGAGACCGGGGTGGGCGGCATGAACCATTTCATGCTGCCCGACTCGGACCTCAACGAACCGGTGTCAGCAAGCGCGCGCTACGGCACCTACGCCATGGAGGTGCTGATCAACCACCTGCTCAAGCTCGGAGCGCGCCGCGACCGGCTGGAGGCCAAGGTGTTCGGCGGCGGCAACGTGCTGCCCGGCCTCATCCAGGCCAACGTCGGCCACAAGAACGCCGCCTTCGTGACCGCCTACCTGCGCACCGAGCAAATACGCATCGCGGCCAAGGACCTCGCCGACGTCCACCCCCGCAAGGTCTATTACTTTCCCGCCACCGGCCGCGTGCTGGTGAAGCGCCTGCTTAAGCTGCACAACGACACGGTGTTGACGCGCGAAATCGACTACCGCCAGCGCATGCGCGAGTCGGAAGGCGGCGGCGGGGTGGAGCTGTTCACCTGAGGGATGACCACGATGCCCCGCCCATTTACTGTCGACAAGCGCCCGGATACCCGCCAGTCCGGGGGCGGACCCACGCGCGTGCTTATCGTGGACGACTCGGCATTGGTGCGGCGCCTGCTGACCGATCTTGTCAACCGCGAGCGCGACATGGTGGCCGTGGGCGCGGCCGCCGACCCCTACGCCGCGCGGGAAATGATCCGCACCCACAACCCGGACGTGCTGACCCTGGACGTGGAGATGCCGCGCATGGACGGCATCGAGTTCCTGGAAAAGCTCATGCGCCTGCACCCGATGCCCGTGGTGATGGTCTCCACCATGACGGAGAAGGGCGCCGAGGTGAGCCTGCGCGCGCTGGAATTGGGCGCGGTGGAGTGCGTGGCCAAGCCCAAGCTGGACGTGGTGCGCGGAATAGAGGCGGCCGGCTCGGACATCGCGGACAAGATCCGCATGGCCGCCGCGGCGCGAATCCGCCCGCGCGGCCACAGCCCTCAAGCGCCGTCGCCGCGGCCGCTCGCCGCGTTCGGCCAGCGCGCGGGCACCGAGAAGCTGTTCATCGTCGGCGCCTCCACCGGCGGCACCGAGGCCATCAAGAACGTGCTGCTGCCGCTGCCGCCCGACGCGCCGGGCGTGCTCATCACCCAGCACATGCCAGCCGGCTTCACCAAGAGCTTCGCCGAACGCCTGGACGGCCTGTGCCGCATCCGCGTGAAAGAGGCCGAGGACGGCGAGCGCGTGCTGCCCGGCCATGCCTATATCGCCCCCGGCGACCGCCACCTGCTGGTGAAGCGCAGCGGCGCCAACTACGTCACCGCGCTCTCCGATGCGCCGCCCGTCAACCGCCACCGGCCCTCGGTGGAACTGCTGTTCCGCTCTGCTGCCGAGTGCGTGGGCGCCAACGCCATCGGCATCATGCTCACCGGCATGGGCCGTGACGGCGCCGCGGCCATGCTGGAAATGAAGCGCGCCGGGGCGGTCAACATCGCGCAGGACGAGGCCACCTGCGTGGTGTTCGGCATGCCCAAGGAGGCGATAGCGGCTGGCGCCGTGGACGAAGTGCTGCCCGTGGGCGCCATCGCCGAGCGCGTGCTCGCGCTGGCACGGCGCGGTGGAGCGCACTACCGGCTATAGCGGCAAATCAAGGCCGCGGCCCTGGTCCGCCGCGGCCTTTCGGCGAGGGTCGTGATAAGGTAACGGGCGACCAGTTAGCTTCGAAGTTTGCCGCAAGGACCGGAATGACTCCCCACTTTGTCTGTGTGACAGGCCTGCCCCGAGCGGGATCGACGCTGCTCTGCCAGTTGCTGGCGCAGCACCCGGACATCCATTGCGAGGGGCACAGTTCGCCGCTGTGCAACACCCTGCTGGGGATACGCCGCATGGTCAGCGATGACACGTTCTTTCTGTCGCAGCTCGACCCGGCGTTCGATACCAGCTATGGCCACCTGTCCTCGGCCATGGGCGGGTTCCTGCGCGGCTGGTATCAGAACACGGGCAAGAAGGCCGTGGTGGACAAGAACCGCGCCTGGCTGCACGCCGTCGAACTGCTGTTGCACATCGAGCCCGAGGCCAAGCTGCTGGTGTGCCTGCGCGAACTGGGGCAGATCTATGGCTCGGTGGAAGCCCAGCACCAGCGCACCATCCTGCTGGATTTCATCGACCACCTCGCCGACTACGACCGCTTCGGCCGCGCCGACATCCTGTTCGCCAAGGACAAGGCCATCGGTGCGCCGCTGGTATCGCTGCACGCCGTGGCCGACCTGCCCAAGGAAGTGCAGAGCCGCCTGTACTTCGTGCGCTTCGAGGACCTGGTCGAGCGGCCGACGGCATGCATGTCACATATCTACGCCTGGCTGGGACTGCCGGCTTTCACCATCGATCCCGATAATCTCAGTACCGGCGTTCGTGAGAGCGACAGCCACTACCGCATGAAATATCTGCATCAGCAGGGGACCAAGATCGTCAAACCCGGTCGACACGACATCCCGCCACGTATCCAGGCCCGCATCGAGGAAGCCTGTGCCTGGTACTACCAACTCTACTACCCAAACAAGACCTGAGGCGCCGGCTGGTCAGAAGACCTTCGACAGTTCCATCCACAAGCGGGTGGAGCGCTCTGCGGCCACCAAGGGCGGTTGCGGCCCGGTGGGGCGGGCCACGAATGACCTGAAATTCCAGCGATCCGGCCCCGACCAGTTCAGGCCCAGGCCCGCCCCACGCAGCGCGGCATGGTTGGCCGACGCGGTCCAGGACCGGCGGTTGATTGTGACGTCCTCGTTGTCAAAAAACGCCGTGGCCTGCCACTGGCCCCACAGCGCCGTCCCCAGGTCGCGGCGCACCTCCGCCGTGACGAGCGTGGCGTTGTCGCCGGAGACCGTGCTTACGTCATAGGCGCGCACGCTGCCGTTTCCGCCGGCCGACATTTTCTCGGCCGAATCCAGATTGTCCCGCGCCAACTGGCGGCTTACGCTGAGGTACAGCGTCGTCGAAGGAGCGAGGGCCTGCAGGCGCGTCCAGGTGGCGTTCCATTTGCTGAAACCGCCTTGCGTGGTCGCGCTGATGGCATCGATGGCCTTGGCCGTGGGGTCCTTGAAGTCGACCCGCCCCGCGGTCCAGGTCAGGTTCCAGGCGTTGAGTGCGGGCGAGAGCAGGGTGTCGCGCCAATCCCCGCTCAGCGCCAGCCAGCCGTTCTCCAGATCGCGGTCGGTGTGCGTGGCGCTGACTTCCACCGCGTCGCGCAGCCGCTTGCTGTCAAACTGCAGTTGCGCGTAGATGCTTGCGGCCGGGCTGCGCAACAGGGGGTGCCTGATCCAGGCGCTTTGCACCTCGGCTGACCCGTGGGCGTTGAGCACGGCGAGATTCCTGCCCAATTGGTAGCGCAGCGACGACCAGGCCGCGCCGATGCGCGTGCCATCGCCGTTGGCCAGCAGGTGGTAGGCCACCCGGCCGTATTGCATGCCCTTGCCCGACGTGAGGCCGTTGAGGGTGAAGATGTCGCCCCGCCGGGCGAGGTTGATGAAGTTGAGTGAACTGTTGAGCCGCTCCCGGCCGGTATAGCGGCTGCCGTAGTCGTCCAGGCTGATTTCGCCATAAGCCGGGGGCGTGGGCGACACCTCGACCACCAGATCGGATGTGCCTGTTTCCTGGCCGGGCTTGAGCGTAGCGCCCGTAGCCATGCCGGGAATATCGGAAAGCAGCAGCAGGCGCTTATCCAGCCTGCGCTGTGCAATGGGCTGCCCTGGCCGCAGAGGTGCCAGCGTGTCTTCGAGCAGCGCGCTGCTCACTGGCCCGTGGTTGTCGAGCAGGATGCGGCCGTAG
>DATNCF010000015.1:0-2448 GCA_035571675.1 Burkholderiales bacterium
TATGTGCTGTCGGTTCCGGTGACGAAGGCGGCGGCCTGATGGCGGGCCCGGCGCGCTGGCTGCCGCGGTCGCTGTTCGGCCGCCTGATGCTGGTGCTGGCCGGCGGACTGTTGCTCGCCCAATTGCTCAGTGCCGCCATCAACCTGGCCGAACGCGACCGGCTGTTGTTGACGGCGAGCGGCAGGCAACAGGCGCAACGCATCGCCGACGTGGTCAAGCTGCTGGACGCCTCGGGTCAGGCCGAGCGTGAGCGCATCGTTGCCGTGTTGAGCGTGCCGCCTCTGGTGTTGTCCTTGCACGATACGCCCAAGGCCCGCTCCGGCATCGATGCGGCCGGCCCGCATGCGCTGATGTTCACGGCGTTTCTGCGCGATTCGCTCGGCGATGGCCGCCAGGTCCGCGTCGAGCCCGGCGAACCGTCCAATCCCTGGCCGCCGGGTGCGGGCCCCGAACATCGCGCGGCGATGATGGGCCGCGGCCCAGGCGCGATGGGTGGTGGCTGGCCGGGCATGGGCGGGCCGGGCATGGCCGGCCCCGGCATGGGCCGGGCGGGCCTGCATGTCGGCCCGGTCCTGCGCACCGAGGTTCAACTGCGCGACGGGCGCTGGGCCCGTTTCGACACCGAACTGCCCCCGGCCGCAACAACGCTGCCGTGGCGACTGGCGCTGACGCTGGCGGTGCTGCTGGTCGCCGTTCTGGTGCTGTCGTTCGTGGCGGTGCGCTGGATCACCCGTCCGCTGCACGTGCTCGCGCAAGCCGCCGAAGCCCTGGGCAAGGACATCAATCGCCCCGCGCTATCGGAGGAAGGGCCGCTGGAAATCCAGCAGGCGGCGCGCGCCTTCAACACCATGCAGCGGCGCCTGTCGCGCTTCATCGAGGACCGCACCCGCATCCTGGCGGCGATGTCGCACGACCTGAAAACCCCGATCACGCGCATGCGCCTGCGCGCCGACCTGCTGGACGATGAAGAGACGCGCCAGCGCTTCGAGGCCGACCTGAAGGAAATGGAATCCATGGTGACGGATTCGCTCGAGTTCATGCGTGGCCTGGGCGGCAACGAGGCGCGGCAGGCCGTGGACGTGATGGCACTCCTGGAGAGCCTGCAATCCGACAACGAGGCCATGGGCCGGACGATGCGCGTCGAAGGCCGGGCGAGCGCGCCCTACATGGCCGTGGTATCACTGCTCAAACGCTGCCTCGGCAACCTGATCGACAATGCCGCGCTCTACGGGGATCGGGTCACGGTGAAGGTGGAGGACACGCCCGGGTGCCTGACGCTGCGCGTGCTGGACGAAGGTCCGGGGATTCCCGAGGCCGAACTGGAAAAGGTGTTCGAGCCGTTCCACCGGCTCGAGGGTTCGCGTAGCCGCGAGACCGGCGGCACCGGCCTGGGCCTGACCATCGCGCGCAACATCGCGCAGATGCATGGCGGCGACATCAAGCTGCACAATCGCCCGCAGCGCGGGCTGGAAGCCGTGCTGACGTTGCCGCGCCAGGCTTGAGTGCTGCCTGCGCAGCCGGTCATGTGAGGCATGAATTTCTTGCGTAGACTTGGAGGCAAGAAAGGACAGACAGGCCATGAACGGATACCAGGTCACTTTCTTCACGCAGCAGGACCATCGGCACAAGGGCAAGCCGGTCGGCGACTGGCTGATCCATCTGGCGCAGGAACTGGGCTTGCGCGGCGCAACGATGGTGGCGGGCGGAGAAGGATTCGGGCATCACCGCCGCATCCACTCGGCGCATTTTTTCGAGCTGGCCGACCAGCCTCTGGAGGTGGTGATGGCATTGACCTCGGAGGAAACGGAGCGCCTGTTCGCGCGCCTGAAGGCCGAAGGCGTGCACCTGTTCTACGTCAAGGCCGCGGTCGAGTTCGGCAGCCTGGGCGAACCGGAGGTGTAACCGCCTCGTGTCCTGTCCTTGGTGGGGCAGGACACTAGATCATCATTCCCTGCGAGGCGGGCCGCGGACGGTGAGGATCGTGCTGGCTGTGGTACGGCCCCCAATAGGGACGGGCCGGGCAGTCGGCCTCGCCCGGTTGCGTCACGCCCGCTGGCCGTACGGCCTGGGCGTGAACCATCCACGAGTGCTGTCGTTTCAGGAGTTGGTGCAGCAAGACTGCGTCGAAGGCTCCGCCCAGTGTCAGACCGAGCAGCAAGACTGCCAACGCAAGTGGCGGCGATGTGGGTCGGGTTGCTGGCATACGAAGCCCCTTTCCCTGTTCACCCCTACATTGCCCGAGCTCGCGCTCCAGCGGCGCTCGACCATAAGATTTTGCAATTCGCAACGTTAGCAAGCAACATGCCTAACCGGGAAATAGCGCGTCATGGATCCAGCGCAGCGTGTGGCGGTCCGGCGAAACACCGTACGGGTCCAAACGGTGCGAGCCCATGCGGTAGGACAATTCCTAGGCCGTCTCGGCATTTCGGAAGGTCGGAAACCAGATTC
>DATNCF010000016.1:0-6583 GCA_035571675.1 Burkholderiales bacterium
CTCGGTTGCCGGGCATGCGCATCGATTGTTGTTCGGGCAAATGCGATTTGCCCTATGCTGTGGCTGCCCAGCGGCAAACAAATCTGACAACGAATCGGACCAGCATCGGGAAACGTGCAATGAACCAATCCGCTCCATTCAGCCAGAGGTCCGTCATCGTCACCGGCGCGGGCAAAGGCATCGGCAAGGCCACGGCGCTGGCCTTCGCCGAAGCCGGGGCCGACGTGGTGGTTGCGGCGCGGACGCAGAGCGATATCGAGGACCTCGCAAAGCAGATCAAGGCCATGGGGCGAAGGGCCCTGGCCGTCCGCTGCGACGTGGCGGTGGAGGCGCAGGTCGAGGCGATGATGGGCCGGACCATCAAGGAGTTTGGAAAGGTCGACGTGCTCGTGAACAACGCCGGAGGCGCCGGCAAGGCGCGCAATCATGTTGCCGACGTCGACATGGACCAATTCAACCAGGTGGTCGGGGTCAACCTGAACGGCACCATGCACTGCTCCAAGCACGCGCTGAAAGACATGCTGGCCCGCCAGAGCGGGGTCATCGTCAACATTTCCTCGACCGCCGGCCGCACCGGGCTGGTCGGCATGTCGAGCTACGTGGCGGCCAAATGGGGTGTGATCGGGCTCACCCAGTGCATGGCGCTGGAAGTCGCCAAGCAGGGGGTGCGCGTGAATTGCGTGGTGCCCGGCTACACGCTCACCGAGGCGCTGGAGGCGCGGCTGCATGCCATCGCGGCCGAGCAGGACATTTCGTACGAAGAATCGGTGGCAAGAGCGGCCGCCCTGTCGCCCCAGAACCGCATTGCGACGGCGCGGGAAGTGGCGGACGTCATCGTGTTTCTGGCTTCGGATGCCGCGGTCAGCATTCACGGCCAGACCATCAATGCCAACGCGGCCTTGTGCATGAATTGACGCTGTGCAGCCAGTTGACCCGGCGCCAGGCGCCGCCGCACTGTAACTTAATTCGAACCTGACGGGAAAACCGGGATGAGCATCAAGGGAAAAGCCTATATCGCCGGGGCGTTCGAGCACCCCACGCGCCTCGCGACCGACAAGTCGATTGCGCTGCTGCATGCCGAAGCCGCCCGCGGCGCGCTGGAAGATGCCGGCCTGTCGCACAAGGACGTGGACGGCTATTTCTGCGCCGGTGACGCGCCGGGCATGGGCGGCGTGGCCATGGTCGACTACATGGGCATCAAGCCGCGCCATCTGGACTCGACGGAAACCGGCGGATCGTCCTATATCGTACACGTGGCGCACGCCGCCGAGGCCATCGCGGCGGGCAAGTGCGACGTGGCGCTCATCACCCTGGCAGGGCGGCCCCGCGCCGAGGCGCGCGGCGTGGGGTCGCGCATTGCCCCGGGCGGCATTCCCGAAGCGCCGTTCGAAGCACCCTATGCCCCGGTCATCGCGAACATGTACGCCATGGCGGCCATGCGCCACATGCACCAGTACGGCACCACCTCCGGACAACTGGCCTGGATCAAGGTCGCGGCCTCGCAGCACGCCCAGCACAACCCCAACGCCATGCTGCGCGAGGTGGTGACGGTGGAGGACGTGCTGGCCTCGCCGATGATTTCCGACCCGCTGCACCGCCTGGATTGCTGCGTCATCAGCGACGGCGGCGGCGCCCTGGTGGTGGTGCGCCCGGAAATCGCGAAGAAGCTCAAGCGCCCCCTGGTCAAGGTCATGGGCGCCGGCGAGTCGCCGCGGGGCCAGAACGGCGGCAAGCTCGATCTCACGACATCGGGCGGGGTGTGGACGGCGCCGCGCGCTTATGAAGAAGCGGGCGTGAAGCCCTCGGACATCAAGTACGTCTCGGTCTACGACAGCTTCACCATCACCGTGCTCATTCAGCTTGAGGACCTGGGCTTCTGCAGGAAAGGCGAGGGCGGCAAGTTCGTGTCCGACGGCAACCTGATCTCGGGCGTGGGCAAGCTGCCCTTCAACACCGACGGCGGCGGCCTGTGCAACAACCATCCCTCCAACCGCGGCGGCATCACCAAGGTCATCGAGGCGGTGCGGCAGTTGCGCGGCGAAGCCCACCCCAAGGTCCAGGTGAAGAACTGTGACATCGCGCTCGCGCACGGCACCGGCGGCTCGCTCGGAACCCGCCACGGCAGCGCCACGCTCATCATGGAGCGGGAATAGCTTATGCCGCGCCGGCCACGGCGGGCAACCTGACTGACCCCGAGTTGCTGGAATTCAGGAAGTCGCTGCGCTGATCAGGAAAAAGCGCCCGAGCCCAAAAGCAAGGTAAACGTGATCGCGATGCCGACCAGAATGGCGGAGGAAGATCGAATTTCGGACATGCCAGTCTCCTGGGGGTGAACAGGCGAGTAACTGTATATTAATACAGTACCCGGCGCAAGCACCCCACGGCATGCCCAAAAAGAGAGGCAGCGCCGCAATCCAAATCATGTTTCCGCCTGCGCGGCCTGGCTTGTCTGCCGCTCAATCCACAGCAGCCGCAGTCCGATGGCGATGGCGAACATCGATACCACCGCGAATCCCGCCGCATAGCTGCCGGTCGCGCTGAGCACGGCGGAAACGATCAGCGGTCCCACAATGGCGCCCACCGAAGTGAAGATTTGCGTGCCGCCGACGGCGGTGCCGGCGCGGCCCGGCGGAGCCGCGCGTGACACCGCCGCGAAATACACCGCGTTCCAGCCGCTCATGAAGCCGCCCGTCACGGCCGAAATGGCCAGCAGCGCGGCGTAGGACCAGTCGGGGTCCACGGCGCACAGCCACAGCGCCGACAGTCCCGAGCCCAGGCCGAGAATGCCCAGAACGAAAATGTAGCGGCCCACCCTGTCCAGCAACCAGCCGAGCAACAGGCGCGTCACCACTGCGGCGATCTGTGAAACCAGGAACGCGGCGCCCGCCTGCAGGTGCGTGAATCCCAGGCCCAGGTGAAGGTAGCTCACGAGATAAGCCTGCATGGCCATCTGCACCGTGATGAGGGAGAAGGTCAGCCAGCCCAAGAGGCGCAGCCGCGGCTCGTTCCAGGCCATGCGCAGCGGTTCGGCGAAGGCCTTGCCTCCAAGCCGCGCGCGCGGATCGCGGCCGGCGTCGAGGGCGGCGCGCATGGGCTGGATGAGGAGGATGATGAGGACCAGCGCCGCGGCCAGCAGCACCAGCGACATGCGCCAGTCGGTCACGCGCAAGAGCAGCGGAAAGACCACGCCCGCCAGGCCGAAGCCGGCGGGCACGCCGCACTGGTTGACGGCGAACACGATGCCGAGGCGTTCCGGCGGCGTGACGTGGGCCAGGACGTGAATGGCCGCCGGCACGGTCATGCCGCCCCCGAATCCGAGGACGATGGAGGACAGGCCGACCAGCGGTGGGGATGCGCTGGCCGCCAGCAGCACGCCCGCCGCCGAGACCAGGGCCGAGATCTGCAGGGTGCGCGCGCCGCCGTGGCGGCGCAGCACGCCGTCAATCAGCGTTCCTCCCCCCAGCGCGGCCACCCCGAACACGCCGGCGTAGGGCCCCAGCGCGGCGGTGGTGTAGCCCAGCGACGGCGCGACCACGGGGGCAAGCACGCCGGCGGCGCCGAAGGAGGCCGCCAGCAGCATTTGCGCCAACACCATGACGAAGAGAAAAGGAACCAGGCCGGGCACTACAGGCTCCGCGTCATCGCGGCGGACGCGATCACTGAAACTCGATACCCACCTTGCCGAATACCGTTCCGGATTTGAGCGCCTGCATTGCGTCCGGCAGTTTTTCCAGGGGGTAGACGCGGTCCACCACCGGCCGGATGCCGTTCGCCACGATGGCCCGGTTCAGGTCCTCGAAGTGCTCGCGGCTTCCCACGCGCACCGCTTTCATCCCGGCGGGCCGCGGGTCCGCCATCCGGCCAGGGGTTCCGGCCAGCAAGCCGATGGCGGCGATGGTGCCGCCTGGCTTGAGCGCCGCCTGGGTCTGGGCCATGCCTTCGGCGCCGACCACGTCCAGGACAATGTCCACACCGCGCCCGCCCGTCATCTGGCGGGCGCGCAGTCCCCATTCGGGGACTTCGCGGTAATTGATGAAGTAGTCCGCCCCCAGGGCGCGGGCCCGTTCGAGCTTGGCGTTCGAGGAGGAAGTGATGATGACCGTCGCACCGGCCGCCTTGGCAAGCTGCAGCCCCACCACGGAGACCCCGCCCGTGCCCTGCAGCAGGACCACGTCGCCGGGCTTGGTGGCGCACAGTACGAAAAGCGCGTTCCAGACGGTGACACCCGCGCAAGGCAGGGTGGCCGCTTCCATGTCGCCGATGGCGTCGGGGACCTTGACCAAGTAGTCCTCGGGATAGCAGGCGTACTCGCGCGCCACGCCGTCCACGCTTCCACCCAGCGACAGGCCCATTCCGGGGGCCGTTCGCGGCCCTGAAATCCAGTCCAGAAAGAACGTGGGACAGACCCGGTCTCCCAGTTTGAAGCGGGTCGTCCCCGGGCCCAGCGAACTGACCACCCCGCTGCCACACGACAGCGGAATGCAGTTTTCCTTGCGGCCGGATTGGGATGCGCCGGTAACCATCAACAAGTCCCGATAGTTGAGGGTCGCGGCCGTCATGCGGATCTGCACTTCGCCCGCGGCGGGCTGCGGAACGGGCCGTTCCACCAATCGCACGGAATCGAAGGAGTGACCCGTGATTTCCATTGTTCGCATTTGCTCGACGACTCCCATGACTACCACAGCGTCCGGAACTGCGCCGCTTCGCGGCGCGCCGTGAGCTGCTTCTTGCGCTCTTCGGGCGTCACCACCGGCGTCTCCGCGGGCAGGTGCTTGCGCACATCAGCCAGCTTGACCCGGGTCACCTTGGCGGGCGGCGCGTCGCTGGCCCTGTTGAAGCGCATCTGCAGTATGCCCCACTTGTTGTCTTCCTTGTCCAGCCAGTTGGGCACGCCGGGGTCGTGCTTCGAGACCACCGCGCGCAGCTTGCCGTCGGCGTCCAGGCGCGCCTGCTTGTCGTTGAGGCTGGACTGGCGGTTGACCCAGTCGATGGTGCAGAACCGGTCGTCGGCGACCAGGATCTGCCAGTACCGGCAGGTTTTCGGCAACGGCACCTCGACCACCAGCGCCTCGTCGTCGTCGATCTGGTAAATGCCGTCGTAGTAGAACTGGTTGGGCAGGCCGCCGATCGACCTGATTTTCTTCGACAGCTCGAGCCCGTTGGTGGCGTGGTGCTCCCTGTACCACTTCACCAGGTCGGTCATGAAGGAAATCATGCCGACGATCCAATCCGCCAGCTCGGAAAAGCGCTTCGAGGTGTCCACCCACGTGGCAGTGTCGACGGGATCGAGCCGCTCGATGGCCAACTTGGAATCGACCTCGTTTCGCCAATCGGTGGCGCAGCGGCGCAGCAGGATGGCCTGGGTGTCGGAGCCCATCTTCCACCAGTCGCCCTCGTAGCCCTTGGGGCGCTCGGCGCTGATGATCACGCTGAAATAGCCGTCGGGCCCGATGGTGAGCTGATCCAGATCATTGGTGATGGGAGCCGTGTTGCGCTGCTTCTCGAGCGGCTGGAACACGCGATAATTCGTCTGCGACAGCTCGGTGAAGCGGTTGGTGCCGCGCAGACCCGAGACGCGGTACACGCCTTCGGGATCGACCGCCGTGTAGCCGTACATGTAGTCGGGGTTGGGTCCGCCCTGGTTGTAGGCGATGTTCCACATGGGCACCCACATGGGCCGCTTCGGGTCCATGAACACGTGGCCGAGGTAGCCGCTGGAGAGCATGGCCAGGCCCAGGGTGTACTGGTCCTGCTTCTCTTCCTCGCTCAGGTTGGGACGGGCCCAGTTGTCCAGCAGTTTGCTGCCCACTGGTAGCAGAAGCTTGATCTGGTCCTCCCAGCTTGGCAGCGAACCGGGCGGGATGGGAGGCTTGGTGATGCGAATGGGGATGCTGGTCATGGCGTTCTCCTCGGGGTCCTTTTTATATGATTCCGCAACCGCAGGTCCGCCATAGTATATTCAAGCGCAGACCGTACCCAACCATACACGACATCGGGCCAAAGCATGGATTTCGAGATTGATGCAGGGAATGTGGCCTTCCGCGAAGAGGTGCGCGCATTCATTCGCGACAACCTGCCCGGGAAGCTGTCGCAAACCGTGCGGCGCGTGGGCTACCTCGGGCACGGGCCGGACAACACCCTGGCGTGGACCAGGATCCTGTACAAAAAGGGCTGGTCCGCGCCCAATTGGCCGGTCGAACTGGGCGGCACCGGCTGGACGCCCATGCAGCAGCACATATTCGAGGAAGAGTGCTGGAAGGCCGATGCGCCCATGATCGGCGTCGCCGGCCTGTGCATGCTGGGCCCGGTCATCCAGCGCTACGGCTCGCAGGCGCAGAAGGAAAAGTTCCTGCCGCTGATTCTGCGCGGCGACGTGTGGCTGGCGCAGGGCTTTTCTGAGCCCAACGCCGGCTCGGACCTGGCGTCGCTGCGGACCACCGCCGTGCTGGACGGGGACCACTGTGTGGTCAACGGCTCCAAAATCTGGACCAGCGGCGGACACCAGGCCGACTGGGGCTTTTTCCTGGTGCGCACGGATACGCAGGTCAAGGCGCAGAAGGGCATCTCCTTCCTGCTCATCGAC
>DATNCF010000017.1:0-7394 GCA_035571675.1 Burkholderiales bacterium
CCAGATCTTCTGGCCGTTGATGATGATCTCGTCGCCCTCGACCCGGCCCTCGGTGCGCAGGCTGGCGAGGTCCGAGCCGGCATTGGGCTCGGAGAAGCCCTGCGTCCACACATCATCGCCGGACAGGATGCGCGGCAGGTACTTGCGCTGCTGCGCCTCCGAGCCGTGCATGATCAGCGCCGGCCCCACGGTGATGAGGCCGTGGTCGGGCATTTGCGGGGCGCCCGCGCGATCCAGTTCCTCCAGGTAGATGATGTGCTTGGCGGGTGACAGGCCCATGCCGCCGTGCTGCACCGGCCAGGCCGGCGCGAGCAGGCCGGCGCGCGACAGGATGAGATACCAAGGCTTGGCCCTGACCCAGCTCACGCGGTTGGGCAGGCCGCGCAGGTCGGCGGGCAGGTTGCGCGCGCAAAAATCGGCGATGGTGCGCCGGAACTCCTCGTCCGGCATGGCGTTCCAGTCTTGAGTCATGCAACCCACCTTCCCTGCAATCAACACCACGGCGTTGTTGCCGTGGCCATGGGAATTTCCTCCTTGTGCTCCGCTCCGAGTGTAACGGTTCGAGCAGGCTACGGGAAATGCGTCTTGCGGCGTTCGCCGCAACAATCAGGGCAGGTGGTTTAACATGGGTCACAACCCCATGGCCGGCCGCGATGGAACCACGGCAACCACGGCCGCGTCAGCAACGTTCTAAGCGTTCTATTCATTCTATGGAGAGAAACGTGATCAAGTTCTACTACAACCTCGCCCCCAATCCCATGAAGGTGGCCCTGTTCCTGGAAGAAAGCGGCCTGCCCTACGAGCCGGTGCCCGTGGACACGCGCAAGGGCGAGCAGCACCTGCCCGCCTACCTGGAGATCAATCCCAATGCCAAGGTCCCGGCCATCGTGGACGACGGCGCGGCGGTGTTCGACAGCAATGCCATCCTGCTCTACCTGGCGGAGAAGACCGGCAAATTTCTGCCGCCCGCCGCGGCGCGCGGGCAGATGTACTCGTGGCTGATGTTCATCGCCAGCGGCGTGGGACCGTTCTCGGGGCAGTGCGTGCATTTCCGGAACGTCGCGCCCGAGCCCAAGGCCTATGCCCTGAACCGCTACGACTTCGAGGCTTGGCGCCACTGGAACATCATCGAGGCGCGGCTGGCCAAGGGACGCTACATGCTGGGCAACGACTACACCCTGGTCGATATGGCTTTCTGGGGCTGGGCGCGGCTGGTTCCCATAGTGCTGGGTGGCGCAGCGGCGTTCGACAAGCTGCCGAACGTCAAGCGCCTGGTGGACGAGATCGGCGCCCGCCCGGCGGCCCAGCGCGCCGAAGCCCTGAAAGGACGCCACAGCTTCAAGGCCGAGATGGACGACGCGGCGCGCCGGGCCATGTTCCCGCAGAACGAGCGGCTGGCGAAACAAGCCGGTTAAGGCGAGACAACCATCCCGGTACATTCGGCGCCAAGGAGGAGGAGATGGCCGAGTCATCCCTGAAGTCCCCGGACAACACGCTTTGGAGGCTGGTGGAATTGCGCGCCGCGGCCACGCCCGAGCGCGTCATGTTCGTGGACGAGCGCGAGCGCTCCATCACCTTCGGCGGGTTCAAGGCGCGCTCGGAGCGCGTGGCCCAGGGGCTGCTTGACCTCGGCGTCGAGCCCGGTTCCACCGTGAGCTGGCAGCTCTCCTCCCGCATCGAGACGCTG
Source organism: Burkholderiales bacterium (assembly GCA_035571675.1). Lineage (GTDB taxonomy): Bacteria > Pseudomonadota > Gammaproteobacteria > Burkholderiales > SG8-39 > CAIYPG01. The sequence goes on from DATNCF010000017.1 coordinate 1,688, forward strand.
CTGCTGAAAACGGCGCTGTCGCGCCTGGACGTGCTGCAGGTGCCGGTGCTGCCGCTGTACCGCGACCGCGAGGTGGGCTTCCTGCTCAACGAAACAAAGCCGGGTTTCGTATTCCTGCCCGGCGTGCTGAAGGGCTTCGACCACGTGGGCATGGTGAAGCGGCTCACGGCCGACATGAATCCACAGCCGAAAATCGTCGTCACCTACGACGAGCTGCCCGAGGCGCCGGTGCGCGCCCTGCCCCCGGCCCCGATGGACAACGACCGCGAGCGCTGGATATTCGCCACCTCGGGCACCACCTCCGAGCCCAAGGGCGTGGTGCACTCCGACCGCAGCATGCTGGCCGCGTCCCTGGCGCTGGGCGAGGCGCTGCACTACAGCGACAAGGACGTGAGCACGGTGAACTTTCCCCTGGCGCACGGCGGCGGGCTGATCGTGCTCATGGACGCGCTGATCTACGGCATGAAGGGCGTGCTCACCGAGAGCTTCGCGCCGGCCGCCGCGGTGGAACTGTACCGCCGCCACGGGGTGACCCTGGCCGGCACCGGCACGGCGTTCTATCTCGCCTACCTCGCCGAGCAGCGCCGCCAACCGGGCGTGCCCATCATTCCCACGCTGCGGCTCATGCACGGCGGCGGCGCGCCCAAGCCGCCGCCCATCTATCACCAGGTCAAGAGCGAGCTGGGCGTGAAAATCGCGCACGGCTACGGCATGACCGAGGGATTGCTGCTGGCGCAGAACCCGCCCGGCGGCTCGGACGAGCAACTGGCCAATTCCGACGGCGTGCCGGTGACGGGCGCGCAGTTCCGCATCGTGCGCGCCGACGGCAGCCCCGCCGCCATCGGCGAAGACGGCGAAATACTGGTGCGCGGGCCCATGCTGTTCAAGCGCTACACCCGCCCCGAACTCACCGCCAAGGCCGTCGACAAGGAAGGCTTCTACCGCACCGGCGACTACGGCCACCTGCGCGCAGACGGCCACATCACCGTGTCCGGGCGGCTCAAGGATGTCATCATCCGCAAGGGCGAGAACATCAGCGCCCAGGAAATCGAGAACGTGCTGCACCGCCATCCCAAGATCGCCGAGGTGGCCGTGATCGGCCTGCCCGACGACACGCGCGGCGAGCGCGCCTGCGCCGTGGTGGTGTCCAAGGGCGACATGCGCATCACCCTGGGCGAAATGGCCGCGGCCTGCGAGGAGGCCGGCCTGGCCCGTTTCAAGGTGCCCGAGCAATTGGAGTTCGTCGCCGAGCTGCCGCGCAACTCCACCATGAAGGTGCTCAAAACCAGATTGCGCGAGGTCTTTGCCAAGAAGCCGTGGAAAAGCACGTGAGCGCCGCGCCCAAGTTCCCTCCGCTCGCCGCCGTGCTGGCCGTCATGACGACGGTGCAGATCCTGCTCGCCGGCGCCTTCAACGCGGCCGGCGTGCTGGCGCCGGTGGCCGCACCCGACCTGGGCCTGTCGCCCGCGACCGCCGGCACTTACGTGGGCGCGCTGTCCCTGACGTCGCTGGCGGGCGGCATGTTCATCGATGGTGTGCTGCGCCGCCACGGTGGGGCGCGCACCCTGCAGGTCGCCATGGCCACGGTGGGCGCCGGTTCGCTGCTTGCGGCCAGCGGCCAACTCGTGCTGGTGATGCTGTCATCCGTGGTCGTGGGCTGGGGCGGCGGCATGATGGTGCCCTCGGCGCTGCACCTGCTGTCGCGCGTCACACCACCCAACCGCATGGGGCTGGCCGTAGCCATCAACCAGTGCGGCATCCCCCTCGGCTACGGCATTGCCGGCGTGGTCATGCCGCTGCTGCTTCACGCCATGAGCTGGCAAATGACCCTGGCCCTGCTCGCCGCCGTGCTGTTCGCCGGCATGGGCCTGCTGCAGCTGATGCGCGAGTCGCTGGACTCCGACCGCGTGCCCGGCGCGCCAATTGCCGGGCGCGCGCTGCTCGAGCCCATGCAAATGGCCTGGAACGATCCCACGCTGCGGCTGCTCGGTTGGGTGGCCCTCTTCTACATGACGGTGCAGATCTGCCTGGTCACCTACCTGGTGAGCTACGTTGACCTGGAACTTCACCACAGCCACCTCGCCGCCGGCACCGCCCTGCTCGCCTCGCAACTGGCGGCGGTGTGCGTGCGGCTGCTGCTCGGGTGGATGCTGGACCGCGTCGGCCGCCACCTGCTCATCCTCAGCATCCTGGGCCTGGGCTCGGGCATCACCGCCATCGCGCTGGCCGCGGCCGTCCCTGCGTGGCCCTATGCCCTCATCGTCACGTTGGCCGCGCTGGCGGGCGGCTTCATGATCGGCTGGAACGCGGTGTATTTCGCCGCCGTCGCCTATTACGCGCCGCCGGGACGCTCGGGCACGGCGGTGGGCGGGACACAGATATTCACCGCCGTAGGGGCGACATTGGGGCCGCTGATCTTCCAGGGCATCGTGACCTCCACCGGGCGCTATTCCGTCGGCTTCCTCGTGCTGTCGGCATCCTCGCTGGCCATGTGCGCGCGGCTGTTCCTGCGCGGGCCGGGCCGCCGATCGGGGTCGATGCCCGAAAGGCAAGCCAGGTAGCCGGAATGCGCGGGCGCCTTGGATGGCGGCGCCGGTGACGTGGCGATGCGGTATCGTTGGCGCTAAGGCACACAACGAGGAGCGCACATGGGACAACGTCCCGCCACCCCGCCCGGCGTCGCCGCGGACGGAAAACCTTTCGCCCTGCCCGAATACCTGCGCAAGGCGCCGGCGCACTGCCCCGATCCGCACACCGCGGCGCGCTCGCTGCGCGAGTTGATCGACGCGCATTCCGACGAGGCCGAGCGCATCGGCTACCTGCCCGAGGCCGTGGTGAAGGCGGTTGCCGATACCGGCCTGTACGGCATGCTGCTGCCCAAGGAAGTGGGCGGCGCCGAGCCGCATCCGAGCAACATGCTGGACGCCGTGGCCGAGCTGGCCTATGCCGACGGCTCCACCGGCTGGGCGGTCATGGCCTGCCAGTTCGCCACCGCCATCATCGGCAGCAGCGGCAGCCAGCGCATGCTGGACATGGCCTTCGGCCAAGGCGCGGGCTACACCGGCGCGGGGCACATCAGCCAGCTCGGCCGCGCCGACCGCGTGGACGGCGGCTACATGGCCCGCGGCAATTTCCGTTTCGGCAGCGGCTCGCGCGAGGCCGCGTGGTTCGTGGGCGCCTTCGTGGAGCACGACCAGGGCAAACCGGTGCTGAACGAGCAGGGCCAGCCCACGGTCAAGTACCTGTTCGCGCCGCGCGAGAACATCCGCCTGCGCGGCAACTGGGACGTGATGGGCCTCGGCGCCACGGCCAGCTACGACTTCGAGTTTCCCGAGCAGTTCGTGCCCTCGGACATGGTCAACACCGGCAAGCACGAGCGCGGCGGCCCGGCCACGCAGATCCAGGTGGGCCTCGGGCACGGCGCCTGGGCGCTGGGCGCGGCGCGGCGCGCGCTGGACGAGGTGCGCAAGCTGGCCAAAAACAAGAAGCGCTTTGCGCGCACCGGCCTCATCGACCAGCCCACTTTCCACCTCGACTACGCCCGCCACGAGGCCATGCTGCGCGCGGCCTTCGATCACAGCCGCGCCGCCTTCACGCGCCACTACGATGCCCTCGCCAAGGGCGCCGACAACATCGAGGTGCACGCCGACTACCGGCTGGCGGCGTGCTGGGCGGTGGAAACCGGTTTCAACGTGGCGCAGTTCGCCTGGCGCGCCGGCGGCAGCGACATCCTGCGCAACGCCGACGGGACCAACCGGCTGCAGCGCTGCTACCGCGACCTGTGCGCCGGATACCAGCATCGCCACACCGACTACAACACCGCCATGGACTGCGCCACGGTGTTCCTGGGTATCGCCCCTCCGAGCCTCGTGCTGTAGAGGAGAATTCACATCGGATTCAACGGACTCGAGATAGTATACTGGGTATCATTTCTCTCAAGCGTCCGCAGAGGCGTCCATCCGAAGGAGGCATCGTGTCTGTCTACATTCACGAGCGCATCGACATCGAAGGCGGCGCGCGCGGCAAGATGATCGACCTCATCCGCTCGCGCTGGGCGCCGCACCTGGAGCGCGCGCACGGCGTGCGCCTGTTCGGCGCCTGGGCCACCGTGGGCAGCACCGCCACCTGGCCCGAGGTGCGCCTGCACTGGGAAATGGACGACTGGGCGCATTTCGCGCGCGCCCAGGAAGGGCAGCACCCCATGGAGGAGCGCGACGTCTACCTCACCGAGTTGTGGAACCAGGCGCTCGACTACCGCAAGCACGGCCACGCGCAACTGCTCACCGCGGCGCCGTTCTCGCTCGACCGCGCCGCGGCGCGGGCGCAGGGGGTGCCCGGCGAAGTCATCCTGCACGAGGACGTGCGCAGCCTGCCCGGCCGCATGGCCGACTACCACGAGGCGCTGCGCGCCCGATTCCTGCCGCTGGCCGAGAAGCGCGGCATGCGCCTGCTGGGCGCCTACTCGCATGCGCTGGTGCCCAACACCGGCCTCAACCTGTGGGCGCTGCGCGGCTGGGAGCACTGGCAGGAACTCATGCAGGCCGAGTCGACCGACCGCGACATGCGCGCCTGGACCGAGGGCCAGCGCGAATGGCTGGAAGACAGCGATGCGTTCCTGGTGGTGCAACCGCCCAGCGGCACGCTGCGCACCTAGGGGGGACTTTGCACACATGAAGCAGCGCATCTACCTGCACGAAGTCATCTACACCGTGCCGGGGCGCGAGGAGCCCTACATGGCCAGCGTCACCTCGCTGCACTACGACCCGGCGCGCATGGCCGGCGCCGAGAAGGCCGGCCACGGCAAGAACGAATACACGGCCTTCATGCAGTTCCGCACCGCCCAGACCGCGGGCGATTTCCCGCGCGTCGTCAACATCTGGGAAATGAACTGGAAGGTGCTGTCGCGCGCCCTGGAAACGCAGTTCCAGGACAGGGGGCGCGACACCGGCATGGAGGAATGGTGGAACCGCAACCTGCACCTGCGCCGCGGCGGCTATGACCGCGTGCTCATCCCGGCGGCGTATTCGCCCGACGGCCCCACGCTCAGCCAGCGCAGCAACCGCCGCGAGGTGTTCATGCACGAAGTGGTGTGGCTGCCCTTCGGCGAGCCCGAGCGCTACCTGGCCGAAATGGAGCAGAAGCTGCTGCCGGCGGCCACGCAGTTCGGCATCGAGCTCATCGGCGCCTACCGCGTGGCCATGCGCCCGCGCCAGGTGCTGACGGTGTTCGCGGCGCCCGATTGGTCGAAGTTCGCCCGGCTTCTCGCGGCCACGCCCGATGACCCCGACCTGCACACCTGGCAGAACTACCGCAACCGCACCATCATGCGCTCGGAAGAACTCATGGGAACACCCGCGCGCCACAACGCCAATTCGGTGCGGCGCTAGCGCGTTCGCCCGAGGCGCCTCCGTAGGGTTACCCGGCACAACAACAGGATTTCTCATGACCGCTTCAGCCAGGATTTCTTTCGCACGCCGTGCGTTTGCCGCAGCGGCGTTCAGCGCGGCGCTGCTGGCTCCGTTGGCGTTGGCCTGGCCGCAGGCCGCCTCGGGCGCCGACTTTCCCGCCAAGCCGCTGCGCATTGTCATCGGCTTCGCGGCCGGCGGCGGCGCGGACACCAACCTGCGCCAGATCGCCGCGGGGCTGTCCACGGACCTGGGCCAGCCGGTGGTGGTCGAAAACCGCCCGGGCGCGGGCGGCATCATCG
>DATNCF010000018.1:0-3902 GCA_035571675.1 Burkholderiales bacterium
CGCACTTTCGAAGGCAACGTCGGCGGCGTGGAACGCGGCTACCACAAGCCCATCATGATCGCGGGCGGCATCGGCAACATCGAGGAGGGCCAGACCGCCAAGCACGACATCCCACCGGGCGCGCTGCTCATCCAGCTCGGCGGGCCCGGCCTGCTCATCGGCATGGGCGGCGGCGCCGCCTCCAGCATGGCCACGGGCGCCAATACCGAGGACCTGGACTTCGACTCGGTGCAGCGCGGCAACGCCGAGATCGAGCGCCGCGCCCAGGAAGTGATCGACCGCTGCTGGCAGCTCGGCGCCGCCAATCCCATTCTGTCCATCCACGACGTGGGCGCTGGCGGCCTGTCCAACGCGTTGCCGGAACTGGCGCACGGCTCGGGCCGCGGCGCGCGCATCAATCTGCGCGCCGCGCCCAACGAAGAGCCGGGCATGACGCCGCGTGAGGTGTGGTGCAACGAGGCCCAGGAGCGCTACGTGCTCGCAGTGCTGCCCGACGCGCTGCCGCGCTTCCGCGCCATTTGCGAGCGCGAGCGCTGCCCCTTCGCGGTGCTGGGCGAGGCCACCGCCGACGGCGTGCTGCGCGTGGACGATCCGCAGTTCGGCAACGCCCCCGTGGACATGCCGCTGGAAGTGGTGCTGGGCAAGCCGCCGCGCATGACGCGCGACGTTCGGCACCAGCCGCGCGCGCTCGTTCCCCTGGACCTGGACGCCATGGAGCTGAAGGAGGCCTGCCACCGGGTGCTGTCCGCGCCCACCGTGGCGAACAAGGGCTTCCTCGTCACCATCGGCGACCGAACCGTGGGCGGGCTGTGCTCGCGCGATCCCATGGTGGGGCCGTGGCAGGTGCCGGTGGCCGACTGCGCCGCCACGCTCATGGCCTTCGAGGGCCATGCCGGCGAGGCCTTCGCCATGGGCGAGCGCACGCCGCTGGCGCTGATCGACGGTCCGGCCTCGGGCCGCATGGCCGTGGGCGAGGCGCTCACCAACCTGGCCGCGGCGCCGGTGCAGCTCGAGCGCGTGAAGCTCTCGGCCAACTGGATGGCGGCGGCCGGATTCCCCGGCGAGGACGCGGCGCTGTTCGACACCGTGCGCGCCGTGGCCCTGGAGTTGTGCCCGGCGCTCGGAATCAGCATTCCGGTGGGCAAGGATTCGCTGTCCATGCGCACGGCGTGGAGCGAAAGGGGGCAGGACAAGGAAGTGGTGGCGCCGCTGTCGCTCATCGTCTCGGCCTTCGCGCCGTGCGAGGACGTGCGCGCGGTGCTGACGCCGCAGCTCCGCACCGCCGATTCGGACCTGCGGGGCGACACCGAGCTGCTGCTCATCGACCTGGGCCAGGGCAAGAACCGCCTGGGCGGCTCCATCCTCGCCCAGGTGCACGGCCAGTTCGGCGATACCGCCCCCGACCTGGACGACCCGGCGCTGCTCAAGCGCTTTTTCGACACGGTGCAGGCGCTCAACCGCGACGGGCTGGTGCTCGCCTACCACGACCGTTCGGACGGCGGCCTGTTCGCCGCGGTGTGCGAGATGGCTTTCGCCGGCGGCTGCGGGGCCACGGTCAACGTGGACATGATTGCCTACGACGCCGAGGCCCACGACATCGACGGCAATGAGCGCAAGCCCGAGCTCATGTACGGCCGCGACCAGGCGCGCGTGCTCGCGGCTCTGTTCTGCGAGGAACTGGGCGCGGTGCTGCAGGTGAGGTCGGCCGACCGGCGCCGCGTGCTGGAGCGGCTGCGCAATGCCGGGCTGCCGGCGTACCTCATCGGTGCGCCCAACGTAAAAGACGAAATCCGCATCGTGCGCAACGCCAAGCCCATTTTCACGGCCGCGCGCGCGGAACTGCAGCGCACCTGGTCGGAAGTGAGCCACCGCCTGCAGGCGCTGCGCGACAATCCCGATTGCGCCGACGAGGAATTCGCGCGCATCGGCGATGCCGCCGACCGCGGCCTGTTCGCCGAGCTGGCGTTCAAGCCCGAGCAGGACATCGCGGCGCCGTTCATTGCCAAGGGGGCGCGGCCGCGCGTGGCGGTGCTGCGCGAGCAGGGGGTGAACGGCCAGGTGGAAATGGCCGCGGCCTTCGACCGCGCCGGCTTCGACGCCAGCGACGTGCACATGAGCGACATCATCGAGAGCCGCGTGACGCTCGATGGCTTCCAGGGCTTCGCCGCCTGCGGCGGGTTTTCCTATGGGGACGTGCTGGGCGGCGGCACCGGCTGGGCCAAGTCCATCCTGTTCAACGCCCGGGCGCGCGACCAGTTCGGCGCCTTCTTCGCGCGCGCCGGCAGCTTCGCCCTGGGCATCTGCAACGGCTGCCAGATGATGAGCCAGTTGACCGAACTCATCCCGGGCGCCGCGGCCTGGCCGCGCTTCCTCAAGAACCGCTCCGAGCAGTTCGAGGCGCGGCTGGTGATGGTGGAAGTGCCCGAGAGCCCATCGCTGTTCTTTGCCGGCATGGCCGGCAGCCGCTTGCCCATCGTGGTGTCGCACGGCGAGGGCCGCGCGGTGTTCACGCGGGAAGCCGACCGCGGCAAGGCCAGCATCGCGCTGCGCTACATCGACTCGGCCGGCCGGCCGGCGGTGCGGTATCCGGCCAACCCCAACGGCTCGCCCGAAGGCATCGCCGGCCTGACCACCCCGGACGGCCGCTTCACCATTCTCATGCCGCACCCCGAGCGGGTGTTCCGCACGGCGCAGATGTCCTGGCATCCGCCGGATTGGGGGGAGGACAGCCCCTGGCTGCGCCTGTTCCGCAACGCGCGGATGTGGCTGGGCTGAACCCGCGGCCGACAAACGCAAAGAACAAGGGCTCCGCGAGGGAGCCCTTGTTCTTGGAGGCAGCTTGGTTCGTTACTCGATCTTCGCCTTGGAGCGCAGGTCCGCCACCATGGCCTGGATGGCCTGTTCCTGCAGCAGGTTGACGATCTGCGGCTTCACCTGATCGTAGGGCGGGAACTGGGTGGTGCGCACGTCGTCCAGCCGGATGACGTGCCAGCCGAACTGGGTCTGCACCGGCGTCTCGGTATACTTGCCCTTTTCCAGCTTGGTCATGGCGTCGGAAAAGGGCTTCACGAAATTGCCCGAGGCCGCCCAGTCGAGGTCGCCGCCGCGGTCACGCGAGCCCGGGTCCTTGGACTGCTTGGCCAGGTCCTCGAATTTCTCGCCCTTCTTCAGGCGCTCGATGATGTCCTTGGCCTCGTCTTCCTTTTCCACCAGGATGTGGCGGGCGCGGTATTCCTGCCCGCCGCGCTGCGCCTTGACCTTGTCGTACTCGGCGCGCACGGCCTCTTCCTTGAGGGGGTGGCCCTTGACGTAATCTTCCACCACGGCGCGCGCCAGCGCGTTCTGGCGCGCCAATTCCACCTGGTTGATCACATCGCTGTTCTTGGCGAAGCCCTTCTTTTCGGCTTCCTGCGCCAGCAGTTCCTGGTTGATCAGCGTGTCGAGAATGGCCTTGCGCGACTGCTCGTTGTCGGGTTGGCCCTGCGCGGCGCGCTGCTTGACGATGAACTCCACGCGCGACCTGGGGATGGGCTTGCCGTTGACGGTGACGGGCTTGGCCGCCGCCGCGATGGCGGCAGGCACCGGGGGGGCCTTGGAGTCTTGCGCGCGGGCCGGCGCTGCGGCGGCCAGCACGACAAGGCAGGCCACGGCTGCGGCGGAACTAAAGCGACGCTTCATGGGAAATCCTCTGCGGGAAAAACGAAAATCATAGCTCATCCGGTGTGCGCGCTGTGACCGCCAGCGCGTGAATTTTGCCTGACATCAATGATTTGAGCGCGTCGTACACCAGCCGGTGGCGTTGCACCCGGTCAAGGCCCGCGAACCGCCTCGACACGATGGTCAGCCGGTAATGGCCCCCCGAGCGCGCGCCGGGATGGCCGGCGTGCAGGGCCGACTCGTCC
>DATNCF010000019.1:0-2646 GCA_035571675.1 Burkholderiales bacterium
CCTGGGCACCGCTTGTGGTCTCCTCGGCCGGCTGGCCGATGAAGATCAGTGTTCCGGACCATGCATCCTTCAACGCGGCGAGAGCGCGGGCCGCGCCCACCCAGGCCGCCATATGGATGTCGTGGCCGCAGCTGTGGGCCACCGGTGTTTCACGTCCCTGCCATGTGGTGACGGCGCGGCTGGCATACGGAAGGCCGGTGCGTTCCGCCATGGGCAGGGCATCCAGCTCGGTGCGGACAAGCACGGTTGGACCGGGGCCATTCTTCAGCACGGCCACCACGCCGGTTCCCCCCACTCCCTCCGTCACGGTCAACCCGGCGGCGCGCATCTCCCGCGCAAGTTTCGCCGCGGTTGCCTTCTCCTGAAAGGCAAGTTCAGGATGCTGGTGGATGTCCCGGTAGATTGCGACCAGCCGCGGCAAATCGCGGGATAGAACCCGTTCCACTTCGGCTTTGGCAACCACAGGATCGTAAGGGGCAGCCTGCGCGCCTGCCGCCACGACTGCCACGACCAGCCCCACAGCGAGCCTGAGCACCATTCACCCTCTCCCAATCTGATTCGGTAATGCATCGTATCATTATCCGTTTGTGCTGTGTGATGCTATGGAATATGCGTGATCTGGGCGCAGGAGGTGAGAATGGTCCAAAGGGGCGTTGCCCGCAAAGGTCGCCCCACCGCGGAAGTGGCGGCGGCGATCGAGGAGCGATTGCTGAGCCGGGTTTGGCAACTTTACGCGGATGGGGGCTATGCGAATGTCAGTTACGACGCCATCGCTGCCACCGAGCGCATGAGTAAACGCACCATCTATGCGCGCTACCCCAGCAAGGAAGTCCTGTTTGAGGCGGCCGTGTCACGGCGGATGCAGGGGTGGATTTCCGAAAACCGCCTAGCGCGCGACTCCCGGTCCGATACCCCTGTCCAGGCGTTCGTCGAACTCAGCCTGGCCGTGTTGCTCTCGCCTGACGCGCACGCCATGAGCCGTATCTTGCGCGGCGAAGATGGCCCGTTTGCCGCTTTGGCCGATCGGGTGCGTCAAGGTTTGCACTGGACCATTGCCCGCTTGGCTGGCCTGCTGATCGCGGAGGGAATGACGGATGACCAGGATGCGCAAGACACTGCTCGCAGCATCGTAGAGTTGCTGATTGGGTGCGCCATGAGCAATGGCGCCATCGCGAACGAGACTGAAAGACTCGGCTATCTCGACGCGCAGCTCCCCCGCATCTTCCGGGAAGTCGAACGGCTGGTCCGGGGGGCGCCGTTTGTATCTGGATCTTGCTGAACGTACGCCCGATCAGGAAGGTTGGGTCGACAAATTCGTCGGTCGCTTCCCCCAACAAAGCGGCCTGCGGAGTCCTGAAACCCCAACCCCAAAACCCGCTGCCAGAGTTCAGAAGCTCTCCTCATAGACCCGCGTAAGATCGCCGCCCCAGGCGCCGTGGTACTTGTCCAGCAGCACCTGCGCCGGAACCTTGCCCGTCGCCACCACGTCATCCAGAGGCCCGAGGAACCCGGCCTCGTTGTCGCCGATGTCATTGAGCATGCCGCGCGCATTGAGGCCGCCCCGTGCGATCTCCAGCACCTCGCCGGCAATGTCCCGCAGGGTTCCACCCGTTCGTCCATTCCGGCCCGGCAAGGGCGCATCCAGCCCCAGCTTGGGCACCGAGGAACGCAGTGCCTCGCGCCCGGCCATGTCCCAGTCCTTGACCAGGTCCCACGCCGCATCCAGCGCCCCCTGGTCATAGAGCAGGCCAACCCACAGCGCGGGCAGGGCGCAGATCCGGTTCCACGGGCCGCCATCGGCCCCGCGCATCTCGAGGAAGCTTTTCAGGCGCACTTCCGGGAAGGCGGTGGAGAGATGGTCCACCCAGTCCGATTCCAGCGGCTTCTCGCCCGGCAGCGCGGGCAGCTTGCCCTCAAGGAAGTCGCGGAAGCTCTGCCCTGCCGCATCGATGTATTTCCCGTCGCGGAAGACGAAATACATCGGCACGTCGAGCATGTAGTCGACATAGCGCTCGTAGCCGAACCCGTCCTCGAACACGAACGGCAGCATCCCGGTGCGGTGCGGGTCGGTGTCCGACCAGATGTGGCTGCGATAGGAAAGGAAACCGTTGGGCTTGCCTTCGGTGAAGGGCGAATTGGCAAACAGCGCCGTCGCCAGCGGCTGGAGCGCCAGGCTGGTGCGGAACTTCTGCACCATGTCGGCCTCGCTGCCGTAGTCCAGGTTCACCTGGATCGTGCAGGTGCGCAGCATCATGTCGAGGCCCATCGAGCCCACGCGCGGCATGTGGCGCAGCATGATCTCGTAGCGGCCCTTGGGCATGATCGGCAATTCGTCGCGGCGCTTGTCGGGCCACATGCCAAGGCCGAGATAGCCGAGGCCCAGCTTGTCGCCAATCTGCTTGACCTGGCGGAGGTGCCGGCCCGTTTCGGCGCAGGTCTGGTGCAGGTTTTCCAGCGGCGCGCCAGACAGCTCCAGCTGGCCCGCCGGCTCAAGGCTCACCGTGCCATCGGCCCCGCCCATGGCGATGACCTTTCCGCCCTCCTCGATCGGCTCCCAGCCAAACTCGCGCAGGGCCAGAAGCAGATCGCGGATGCCGCCGGGCTCGTCATAGGAGGGCGCGCGGAAATCGGCGGTGCGGTAGACCA
>DATNCF010000020.1:0-2253 GCA_035571675.1 Burkholderiales bacterium
GACAATGGCCGTTTACTGCGCCAGCCCGAACTCCTGCACCCAGTACACGCCCAGCTTGCTGGCGCGATTGACCGCATACGCCACGCCCATGTCCCTGAACCCGGATCGCATGAGATTCGCGCAATGCTCGGGGCTTTGTAGCCAGCCGGCCACGGCTTTGTCCGGGTCCGTCTGGCCCGCGGCGATGTTCTCTCCCGTCATCCGGTAGCGGTAGCCGGCGCGCGCAACCCGCTCTCCCGGATCGCTCCAGTCATGCCCATCGTGGCTGAAAAAGTCATGGGCCGCCATGTCTTCGGCGTGGGCCCGCGCCGCGGCGGCGAGCTCATTGCTCCAGCCCAGCCGGGGCGCCGCCGGCAGAACCCTGTCGCCGCAGCGCCGGCTGGCGGAGCGCGCCTCGTTCACCAGGCGCAGGACGCGCTCACCGGCCGCCGCTTGCGACATGGGCACCGCGGGATCGAAAGGGGCTGCGAGTATCACCCATGCCTGGTGGGCATCGCGGTAAATCCCGATCTCTTTCAGCGCCGGATCCTGAAATTGGGGGCAGTAGCCTTTCTGCGCCATGGCCCGGAACGGATCCGCCACTTCGCCCCGCAATCCGATCGACCGGACCTGAGCGGCGCGATAGCGGGTTGCGCTCATGGCCTGCTTCAGCGTTTCCCCGCGCGATAAACCAGCGGCGGCCTGCTCCAGTTCCAGCCGGTGCTGAAAAGGGCCAAGGCTGCTTTTGGGGCACCCGCCTCCACCGGTCCGCAATTCATCGGCACCAGTATAAATACCCTGCGCTCTCGCCGATGCCGCAACGGCCAGCAGCAGTAAGAAGATCGTTCGAGGAATCATGAACAGCGTCCCGGGATGAACAGACCATACAATACCGCCAAGCCGGTTGCCCTCGGCCGCCAAGCCGGTTGCCCTCGGCACCGCGCTTTTTCATAACGACAGGGAAGGGAATGACATGATGACCAAGGCTTCACGGATGGCGTCCGTAATGTTGGCGATGGCCTGCGTCCTGTCGCAAAGCGCCGCGCTGGCGGACAAGCCCGAATGGGCCGCGTCCAAAGGGAAAGGCCACCGCGACCGCGAAGACCAGGACCGGCGCGCCGAGCGCGGGGATCAGGAACGCCGCGCCGAGCGCGCCGAGCGGCATTTCGAGGACCGGCATCGCGTGGCGGTGCGCGAGTATTACGGACACGAATTAGAGTCCGGGCATTGCCCGCCGGGCCTGGCCAAGAAGCGTGACGGCTGCCTGCCTCCCGGCCAAGCCAGGAAATGGGCGGTGGGCCATCCCCTGCCCCGCGACGTGGTCCGCTACGACGTGCCCGCGCCGCTGGTGGTGCAACTGGGCACGCCTCCTGCCGGATACAAATACGTGCGCGTGGCGGGAGATGTCCTGATGATCGCGATTGGCACCTCCATGGTGGTGGACGCCATCAAGGACCTGGGCCGCTGAACGGCCCTTGAAACAGCCGATTCACTTGAATACCGACCTCGACCAGGCGCGCGCCCGCTTTGTGGAAGGCGTGGAGCATTTCGAGGCCGGCCGGCCTGAAGCCGCGCGCGTGGCCTTCGAGGCGGCGCTGGCGCTGGCACCCGGGCGCGCCTCGGTGCTCGCCAACCTCGGCGCCACCCACCTGGCGCTGGGCCAGTGGCGCGACGCGCTGGACGTGCTGCAGCGCGCCGCCGCCGCGGACGCGTCGCAGCCGGATGTATGGCGCAACCTTGGCCTCGCCCACAAGGAACTGGGACATTGGCAGGCGGCCGCCGATTGCCTCAAGCGCAGCCTGGAAGCCGAACCCCACGCCGGCCTGTTGCTCGTCCTGGGCCAGGTGCAGCTCAAGCTGGGTCAGGTGCAGGCCGCATTGTCGTCCTTCGACCGCGCGCTGGAAATCGACGCATCGTTCACGCCGGCCTGGAGCGAGCGCGGCAGCCTGCTGCGCGAATTGAACCGGCTCGACGAGGCAGCGCGCAGTTTCGAGAAGGCCATGGAATTGGGGGCCGACCCCGAACTGCATGCGTACTACCTGGCTTCGGTCCGCAATGCGAGCCGCAATGGGATGCAAAACGCGGCAATACCGGCCACGTCTCCGCGGCTGTATGTGGAAGCCCTGTTCGACCAGTACGCGGCGGATTTCCAGCGCCACGCGGTGGAGGACCTGCGCTACCAGGGCTTCCAGACGTTGCTGCGGCCGCTGCTCGAAGGCGGGCGGCGCTACGGCGCGGTGCTGGACCTGGGCTGCGGCTCCGGCCTGTGCGGCC
>DATNCF010000021.1:0-4137 GCA_035571675.1 Burkholderiales bacterium
CCAAGATCGGGGCCTACTTCGTCATGCCGGACGGCGCCATTGGCCGCCGCCTGGAAGACGTCATGGACAAGCGCAAGTTCGAAAAGGTGGATCTGACCAGCAAGGCCGCCGTCGAGCGCATCAAGGGCATGGTGCGCGTGCGCGATGCCCTGCGCGCCCTCATGCGGGCGGAAATGGCCTCGGCGGACGACAGCGGCCTGGCCGCGCTACGCGCGCAGCTCAATCGGACCTACGACGACTTCGTGAAGAAGCAGGGCTACATCAACGCCCTGGGCAACCGCCGCGCCTTTCAGGACGATCCCGACCTTCCTCTGCTCGAATCGCTGGAGCCGGGCTACAACCCCGGCATCAGCAAGGACGTGGCGAAGAAGCGGGGCGTGGAGCCGCAGGCCCCGAGCGCCGGCAAGGCCGATATTTTCACCCGGCGCGTGCTGGCGCCTTACACCCGTGTTGAGCATGCCGCATCGCCCAAGGACGCCCTGGTGGCGTCGATGAACGAGCATGGCGGGGTGAACCTCGACTACATGGCGGACATCACCGGCACCGACCCCGACACGCTGGTGAAGGAACTGGCGGGCCTGGTCTACCAGAATCCGCAGTCGCAGCAGTACGAGGTTGCCGACCAGTACCTGACGGGCAACGTGAAGGCCAAGCTCGCGGCGGCGCGCGCAGCGGCGGCCACGGATGCCCGATACAAGGCGAACGTCGAGGCGCTGGAAAAGGTGCAGCCCATCGACGTGCCCGCGGTGGACATCGCCGTGCGCCTGGGTTCGACGTGGGTGCCGGCCGCCGACGTGGCCGACTTCGTGAAATCCATTCTCAACGTGGATTCCGCGGTGAGCTACACCAAGGCCATCGGTCTCTGGAACTTCCGCCTGAACGCGCGCCCGGACCACACGACCCTGAACGTCACCTGGGGCACGGCGCGCATGCCGGCCAACGAAATGATCCCGGCGCTGCTGAACATGCGGCCCATCGTGGTCAAGGACAACATTGGCACCCGGGCGGAGCCGCATTACGTCGTCAACCAGGTCGAGACGCAAGCCGCGCAGGCCAAGGCCGCCGACATCATGCGGAAGTTCAAGGACTGGATTTGGGAGGATGCGAAGCGCCGGGAGCGGCTGGAGCGTGTCTACAACGACACCTACAATACCGACCGGCCCCGCGTTTTCGACGGCAGTCACCTGCAATTGCCGGGCATGAGTCCCGCCATCACGCTGCGGCCGAGCCAGAAGAATGCGATCTGGCGCGCGATTCAGGACCGCGTCACCCTTCTGGACCACGTCGTCGGGGCAGGCAAAACCTACACGATGGTGGCCATCGCCATGGAGCTGCGCCGCCTGGGCGTCGCGCGCAAGCCCATGTTCACCGTACCCAACTATCTCGTGCGCCAGTGGCGGGACGAGTTCTACAAGCTGTATCCGAACGCCAACATTCTGGCCACCACGGAAAAGGACTTCGAGAAAGGCAACCGGCAGCGGCTTTTCTCGCGCATCGCTACCGGCGATTGGGATGCCGTGATCGTCGGCCATTCCAGCTTCAAGAAGGTTGGCATGCCGGCGGAGACCGAAAAGGCCATCGTCGGGGAAATGGTGGATGAACTCGCCGACGCGATCGAGACCATGAAGCGGGAGCGCGGTGACAAG
The DNA here is from genome assembly GCA_035571675.1 of Burkholderiales bacterium. Taxonomy (GTDB): domain Bacteria; phylum Pseudomonadota; class Gammaproteobacteria; order Burkholderiales; family SG8-39; genus CAIYPG01. Next base: position 1,647 of record DATNCF010000021.1, read on the forward strand.
AACGTGCTGCGCGACATGGAGCGCATCAAGGTCAACCTCGAATCCAAGGTCAAGAAGCTGGCCGAGTCGGGCGGGAGGAAGGACGACGTGGTGTCGTTCGACGAGTTGGGCGTGGACTCGATCCTCGTGGACGAGGCCCACCTGTTCAAGAACCTGTTCTACTTCACGAAGATGCAGCGGGTGTCCGGCCTCGGCAACCCGGCCGGATCGGGCCGGGCCTTCGACCTGTTCGTGAAGACGCAATTCCTCGATCAGCGCTACGGCGGGCGCGCGCCCATCGTCTTCGCCACGGGCACGCCGGTGAGCAACTCCCTGGTGGAAATGTTCACCATGCAGCGCTACCTCATGTACCGTGAGTTGAAGGACCGTGGCGTGCACCTGCTGGACGCCTGGGCGCGGGTCTTCGGCGACGTGCAATCGGTGTACGAGGTCCACCCGAGCGGCAACGGCTACCGCCTGACGGACCGCTTCGCCAAATTCGTCAACATGCCCGAGCTGATGGCGCTTTACCGGCGCGCTGCGGACATCATCACCATCGACGATCTAAAGAAGCAGAGCCGGGACATGGGGCAGCGCTTTCCCGTGCCCAACATGAAGGGTGGCAAGCCCAACCTCGTGGTGGCGGAGCGCAGCCCGCAGCAGACCGAGTTTTTCGGGGTGCCGCAGTTCAAGCGCGACGCCGAGGGCAATGTCCTGTTCAAGTTCATGGGCAACCCCTCGGAATACAGCGTCGGGAAAGATGCCAAGACCGAGAAGTGGGCCATCCTGCAGGACGGCAAGCCCGTGTCGGGCGGCCTTGCCGACGAGGCCGAGGCGCGCGCCGAGTTGAAGGCGGGTCTGAACACGCCGCTGACGGAGTACAACGAGGGCAGCATCCTCTGGAAGTTCGAAAACCTGCGCTGGCTGAGCAAGGAGAGCAACAACAAGATCAACGCGCTCAGCATCACCAACGAAGCGCGCAAGGCCGGCCTCGATTACCGTCTGATCGACCCGTCGGCGGCGGATTTCCCCGACTCCAAGCTCAACCAGATGGTCACAGAGGCGGTGCGCATCTATCAGTCCTGGCAGGCGGACCGGGGCACGCAGCTCGTGTTTTGCGACCTGAGCGTACCGTCGACGGCGCGCGCCAAGGCGCTGAAGGAGGCGCAGGCCGCGGCTCAGGCGGCGGAAGCGGAAACGCTCACCGAGGCGGACAACGACAAAGAGGAAGCCGAGGAAAGCACTGAAGCGGAGGCCGAGCAGAAGTTCAGCATGGACCAACTGCTGGCTGCGCAAAGCAAGTTCAGCGTGTACGACGACGTGCGGGGCAAGCTGATCGCCGCCGGAATTCCGGCCAACGAAATCGCCTTCATCCACGACTACGACACCGCCGAGAAGAAGGGCAAGCTGTTCCAGGCGGTGCGCGACGGCCGCATCCGTGTGCTCATGGGGTCCACCGAGAAAATGGGCGCTGGCATGAACGTGCAGGACCGCCTGGTCGGCATCCACCACTTGGATGCCCCGTGGCGGCCGTCGGACCTTGAGCAGCGCAATGGCCGCATCATCCGCCAGGGGAACAAGCTGTACGAGCGTGACCCCGATGGCTTCCAGGTCGAGGAACTGCGCTACGCGACGAAGCAGACCTACGACACCCGCATGTGGCAGATCATCGAGCACAAGGCGCGCGGCGTGGAGCAGCTCCGCAAGGCCAGCGACACGGCGCGCGTGGTCGATGACGTGTCGGGCGAGGCGGCCAGCGCCGCCGACATGAAGGCCGCAGCCTCGGGCAACCCGCTCATTCTGGACGAAATCAAGCTGCGCAATGAAGTGTCCAGCCTCGAGGCGCAGGAATCGAATTTCCTGAGGAACAAGTTCGACCTTCAGCGCCGCGCCGATTGGCTGTCGAAGTCCGACCAGCGCGCCGCGGCGAAGCTCGGAGAGTTGCAGCCCTGGGTGAACGCCCGCGACGGCAGCGCTGGCAAGGACTTCTCGATCGACATCGGCGGCAAGACCTTTGCCGACAAGAAATCGGTCAGCGGGCCGCTGGTGGCCAAGGTGGCCGAGGCCATCAAAAGCCCCTCGGAGGCGCGCGTGGTCGCGGGCACCTATCGCGGCGTGCAGTTTGCGTTCCGCCTGAGCGGCGGCGGCGTGGCCGCTTCAGTGTCCATCAACGGCGAGCACTGGACCTGGCTGGCCGACTATGACAAGGGCGACGAGTTCAGCCCCAACGGGTTCATCCAGCGCATGGACAACCTGCTGGACACCCGCATTGCCGACGAGGCGGAGCAGATCAGGGAGCAGGCCGAGAAGGACAAGGCCGAGTTGCCAAAGCTGGAAAGCGAAATCGCCAAGCCCTTCGAGCGCAAGGCCGACCTTGAGGAAAAGGTGAAGGCGCACCGCGCCGTGGTGGAAAAGCTGCGCGCCCAGGGCGGCGCCATCGAACTCACGCCGGCCATGCGCGCCGAGCTGCGGGACACCCTGAGTCAGCGGGGGATCGAGCAGACCGCACTTT
>DATNCF010000022.1:0-3173 GCA_035571675.1 Burkholderiales bacterium
CACCTTCACGTTGTAGTCAACGACCCGCTTTACCGGTACCAGTACCTTCATCGCCTTTGAGCCTCGGAATATAAATAGTAGAAGTTTTGGGAAATATTCGTCGTCGTGGGGAACGGGAAATTATAGCCCGAATTCAGCGAGTTATAAGTGAGAATTCAGCTTTCACAGGTTGGATTTCATCCGATTTTCGCCGGGCCGCCAGCCAACCCCGTGCCACCGTACCCACGAGCGTGGGCAAGACTTTTTCTTAAATTTTATCGGGTTAGGGCCACGAAGCTCGAAAACTCTCTCGGCGGCAGCCGAGAGCCTCGTGAACATACATCCGCCAGGATCGCTAAACGATCAGGCGGCCTGCGGCTCCGTCTCGGCTTGTTCCAGCTTGAGCCAGAGACATTTCCCCTTGGATTCCTTGTCGATGGCGGCAAGGGACTTCTCGTGGGCGGCGAGTTCTTCTTCGTTCGCGGCAAGAACGATCAACGGCACGCGCACTTGCGCCACGTTCGCGGCCTGGCTGGCGGCGGCTGCAATGGGCGCTTCCAGATCCATGAGCAGGCTGTCCTGGCCGCGCGTCATGGCCAAGTACACTTCAGCGAGCAACTCAGCGTCTAGTAAAGCCCCATGCAATGTTCTATGTGCGTTGCTTACTTCGTAGCGATCGCACAACGCGTCCAATGAGTTGCGCTTGCCGGGGTGCAGTTCGCGGGCGATTTTCAGCGTGTCGGTGACCTTCACGCCATAAGTGGACAGTTCAGGCTGCTTCGCCAAAGCCAGCTCGGCGTCCAGGAACTCCACGTCGAAGGCGGCGTTGTGGATGATGATCTCGGCGCCGGCCAGGTAGGCCATGAGATCGGCGGCGATGTCGGCGAACTTGGGCTTGTCGGCGAGGAATTCCTCGGAGATGCCGTGCACCGCCTTGGCGCCCTCTTCAATGCGGCGCTCGGGGTTGATGTAGTGGTGGAGGTTGTTGCCGGTGAAGCGGCGGTTCACCAGTTCGATGCAGCCGATCTCGATTATCCGGTCGCCTAGTTTGGCATTCAGGCCGGTTGTTTCCGTATCGAGAATGATCTGGCGCAACGCGTTTCTCCCGACAACGTCTTATAGATCTTGAGTGCCGTAAGGATAAACTTTTTCGCCCAGACATCAAGCAAAAATTTTTTATATCGAGGGGTGAATTTTGTTTTTTTCCACGAGGCTTTTGTTTTCTTTCACGAGGCGCGCCGCTCCGCGCCGCGGGCTTTTAACCCCCTCTCCGGAGGAGAGGGCCTCGTGATTCAGACGCCGAAGAAACCTCTTACTGTGCTGGCATCCCGGTTGGATTGAGTACACCTTTGTTCGCTAGCGCATCCGCGCGTTCATTCTCTGGATGCCCCGCGTGCCCCTTCACCCAATGCCACTTGATCCGGTGCTTTGACGCTACCTCATCCAACCGCTTCCACAGATCGACATTCTTGACTGGTTTTTTATCGGAGGTCATCCAGCCCCGACGCTTCCAGTTCGATATCCACTCCGAAATACCCTTATGGACGTACTGCGAGTCGGTGTAGATCTCGACGGTGCTGGGCACGACGGTGAGCGATTCGAGCGCGCGAATCACGCTCATCATCTCCATGCGGTTGTTCGTGGTGCCGGCCTCGCCGCCGAAGAGTTCCATCTCCTTGCCGCCCTTCACGAGCAGCGCGCCCCAGCCCCCGGGACCAGGATTCCCCTTGCAGGCGCCGTCGGTGTAGATGCGCACCGTCAGCGCGTCACTTCCCGGCACTAGCGATGCCCTTCCGGTCCCAGTTGCCGGCGTACCGGCCTCACATGGATCACATTGTCGCGGCGCGCGACCTGTACTAATGACGGTCTTTTAACTTTTGCCTCGCGCCAGGTCGGTGTCACCAAGCGCATGCCGGCCACGCGTTTCACGCCGCGCACCACGTACACGCCGCCCATGATGGGCCACCAGCGGTCGCCGGCTTTTTCCAGGAAGGAGAAGCGCTCCAGCCAGCGCGCCTGTGCGAAGGGCGGGGCGTAGCAGCCGAAGCGGCCGCCGTTCAGCTCGAAGCCGAGCAGCGCCAGCCAGTCCTTGAGGCGCAGCAGGCTGATGAAGCGGCGCTTCCAGGGAAACTGCTGCTTGCTGCCCAGGCGGCGGCGCAAGCCCCACAGCGACAGCGGGTTGAAGCCGCAGATGACGATCTGGCCTTCGGGGATGAGCACGCGCTCGGCCTCGCGCAGGATCTGGTGCGGGTGCTCGGAGAATTCCAGGATGTGCGGCAGCACCACGAGGTCGACGCTGTTGGAGGCCAGCGGCAGGTGCTCGGGATCGCAGTGCAGGGACGCGCCCAGGCCCAAGCCGACCTGCACCTTGTGCGGGATGCGATTTTCCCGCAGGAAATCGACGCTGTTCAATCCCACTTGCACGGCGTGGAAACCGAAGGCATCGTCGACGGCATTGTCGACCTGCGCCTGTTCCCAGCGCAGCACGTACTGCCCGCGCGGGGTTTCGAACCATTGAGCGAAGGCATCGCCTGCTGTAGTCTGCGTCAGGCTCTCCGCCGGGGCCTCCTGCGTAACGCGCTTGTCCTCACCCATGTTCGTACCTGACCGCCTCCGTTGGGGCTAATATTTTCTCACAGCAAGGCTACCGCCTCCAGATTGCCATGGCCAATATTCAAGTCAACCCCATCAAAGCCTTCAAGGACAACTACGTCTGGTGTTTGGAAACAAACGGTTGCGCCGCCGTGGTCGACCCGGGCGAGGCGGCGCCGGTGCTCGAGTACCTGGGCTCGCACGACCTCAGCCTCGTCGCCATCCTGGCCACGCACCACCACCCCGACCATGTCGGCGGCATCGCCAAACTATTGGAATACTGGAAAGTGCCGGTGTACGGCCCCCGCGGCGAGCCCATCGACACCCTGACCCAGCCCGTGGCCGGCGGCGACCGGGTTTGGATCCCCGAGTTGGGCGCGGATTTTGAAGTCATGGACATTCCAGGCCATACCCGCGCGCACATCGCCTACTACGGGGGCGGCATGCTGTTCTGCGGCGACACGCTGTTCGCCTGCGGCTGCGGCCGCGCCTTCGAAGGCACGCCCGAGCAGCTCTACCGTTCCTTGCAGAAGCTCGCCGCGCTGCCCGACGAAACCCTGGTGTATTGCGGCCACGAATACACCGTGGCCAATATCGACTTC
>DATNCF010000023.1:0-3739 GCA_035571675.1 Burkholderiales bacterium
GGCCAGCACCAGCGGAATGGACAGCGCCACCACCACGCCGGTGCGCAGGCCGAGCGAGAACAGGCTCACCGCCAGCACGATGACGATGGCCTCGGTGAGGGTGCGCCCGAACTCGCGGATGGACTTGGCCACGGCCGAGGGCTGGTTGGAGTACTGCACCAGGTCCAGGCCCACGGGCAGCGTGGACTGGATTTTCTGCGTGACCTCGGTGAGGTGGCGGCCCAGCTCGATGATGTCCCCGCCCGGCGCCATGGACACCGCGATGGCCACCACGTCGCGGCCCTGGTAGCGCACCTTGGGCTGGGGCGGATCGGCGTAGCCGCGGTAGACGCGGGCGATGTCGCCCAGGCGGAACAGGCGCCCGTTGGCGCGGATGGACAGGTTGGCGAGCTCGTCCAGCTTGTCGAACTCGCCGGTGGCGCGGAGGTAGATCTTGTCGCTCGCGGTCTCGAAGGCGCCTGCGGCGCTGACCGCGTTCTGGTTCTGCAGCGTGGCGATGATCTGATTGGGGTCCACGCCCAGCGTGGCCAGGCGCACGTTCGAGAGCTCGATGAAAATCTTCTCGTCCTGCACCCCCAGCAGGTCCACCTTGGCCACGTCGGGCACGCGCAACAGCCAGTCGCGGATGCGCTCGGCGTTGTCCTTGAGCGCCGCGTAGCCGAAGCCGTCGCCCGCCAGGGCATAGAGATTGCCGTAGGTGTCGCCGAACTCGTCGTTGAAGAACGGCCCCTGCACGCCGGCCGGCAGGCTCTGGCGGATGTCGCCGATTTTCTTTCGCACCTGGTACCAGGCGTCTGGCACGGCCGAGGCCGGGGTGGAGTCCTTCAGCACCACGAACGCCAGCGACTCGCCGGGCTTGGAATAGCTGCGGATCACGTCGACGTGGGGGGCCTCCTGCAGCTTTTTCTCGATCTTGTCGGTGAGCTGCTGTTCCACTTCGCGGGCGCTTGCTCCGGGCCAATTGGTGCGGATAACCATCACCTTGAAGGTGAAGGGGGGGTCCTCGCTTTGACCAAGGCGTTGATACGAAAGAACGCCCAATACGGCAAGAACCACCATGACGAACAGCACGAAGCTTTGATGGTTTAGCGCCCACTCGGATAGGTTGAAACGCGTCTTGGGTTCGTTCATTCGAGCCTGCCCTGTAGTTGCCCGGTTCTTTTCTTAAATACGGTTGTTTCCGGGGTTGAGTCGGTCCTAGCGGCTGACCAGGGTGATGTTCTGGGCGCCGGCGTCGGCCGTCTTGTTGTGCGCGGCGTCGCTGAAAACCGGGCGCACCGTTTGGCCGGCGACGAGCTTGTGCACGCCCGCGACGGCGATGATTTCTCCCGGGGCCAGGCCCTGGCTGACGACGATGCCGTCTTCGCGGTATTGCTTGATGCTCACCGGGCGCAGCGTCGCCTGTCCTGCCGCGCTGATCACCCAGACCGCGGCCTTGTCACCCTGGCGCGACAGCGCCGTGAGGGGAATGAGCACGGTCGAATCGCTGGGCTGCGCAGTCGCTGCGCCCGCGTCGGCGAACACCACGTTGGCGGTCATGCCCAGCGCGACGGCGTTATCCGCATTCGGGATGGATATGCGTGCTGTGAACGAGCGCGTGACCGGGTCGGCGCTGGGCGCCAGTTCTCGTACGCGTCCGACATACACCTTGGACGGATCGGCCCATAGCCGCACGCCGACCGCCGTTGCCTGTTTGGTTTGCGCCAGCCGTGATTCGGGAATGGCGATGAGCACCTCTTTCTCCTCCGGCCTCGCCAACCGTACCACTGGCTGCCCGGCGGCCACCACTTGCCCGGCTTCGGCCAGCACGGCGGTGATCACGCCGTCCTGGTCGGCCACCAGGGTGGTGTAGCCGATCTGGTTGTGCGACACGTTGGCCTGGGCCTCGGCTTGCTCCAGGCGCGCGCGCGAGGCGTCCAGCGCCGAGGTCTTCTGGTCGAGAACGGTGCGCGACACGAAGCCCTTCTCGAACAGCGATTTGTAGCGGTCGAATTCGGCCGAGGCGAACTGGAACTCGGTCTTGGCGGCCGAAGCAGCGGCGCGCGCCGCATCGGCGTTCATTTGGGTGTCGGTGGGGTCGATGCGCGCCAGCACCTGGCCCTTTTTCACGGCGGCGCCCATGTCCACGCTGCGCGACACGATCTTGCCCGGCAGGCGAAAGCCCAGGTCGGCCTCGCGCCGGGCGCGAACCTCGCCCGAGTACACCGAGGCCCCGCCCGCGCCGTCCAGCGCCGCGACTTTTTGCGCCAGCACCGGCCGCACTGTCTGGGCCAGGTCGGCGGTGTTGCCCGAGGTGCAGGCGGCGGTGACCGCGGCCAGGCCGAGCAGGGGGAGAAGAACGAGCTTGTTCATGGCGGTTCCCTGAGTGAATGTGCAGAGGGCTGAATGATGAGTGCTGAGTGATTGCGCTTCGCGGCTACAGGCCGATGCCGCGCGCCATGAATACGGCGGCGAGCGGGATGAGGGCCAGCAGATGCAGTTCCAGCATGACCATGCGCCGCATCGAGGTCACCTCGGCCACGGGCGGCATGAAGCCGGCGTCGGCGGCGAGCGACTTGCGCCAGCGGATGTAGCGCAGCGTGGGCTTGATCGAGACCAGGCCGATGGCGAGGAAGAGCACCAGCTTCACGTACAGCAGCGGATTGCCGACGTAGAAACCGGCGCCCTTGGCGCCGAAGAACACCCTGGCCAGCCCCGTGGCCAGCACCACGATGGCGGCGATGAAGTAGCCGATGTCGGAGCGCGACAGGGCGGGGATGGTGCTTGCGCCAGGTTGCGCGCGCAGCAGGAAGAGCTGCGCCCCGAGGCAGGCCGTCAGCAGCAGGATGGCCGCGAAGTGCAGGTAGGCGATCAGGGCGTCGACAACGTTCGGGCTCATTTAAACCGCCTTCTTGGCCAGGCCTGAAATGGCCATGTCGAAATAGGTCTTCAGATAGGCGTCGGCGTCCACCGGCTCGGTGTCGCACACGCCGAGCGAGTAGCGCCAGATGGCCAGCATGAGCAGCGGCGCGAGCAGCACGCGCACGCAATAGTCGCCCGGCACTTCACGAAACTCGCCCTGACGCATGCCCAGTTCCACGGCCGCGCGGAAAATGGCCTTGCCGCGCACCACCACGTTCTCGTAGTGGAACTGCGCCGCCTCGGGAAAGTTCTGGGCTTCGGACATCATGAGCTTGATGACGCCGGCAAAATGCGTGGCGCCGATGCTTTCCCACCAGCGCTGCACGATATGGCGCAGCAACTCGACGGCGCTGCCCTGGTAGTCGCGGATCAGGGCCTCGCCCTCCTCGATCACCGGCACCAGGCCTTCCTGCACCACGGCCTTGAACAGTGCCTCCTTGTTGTCGAAGTAGAGATAAAGCGTGCCCTTGGAGACGCCGGCGCGCGCCGCGATCTCGTCCAGCTTGGCCGCGGCATAGCCCTTTTCGACAAAGGTATCCAGCGCGGCGGCCAGCAGTTCACTGGGACGGGCGTCCTTGCGGCGTTCCCAGCGCGGTTCGGTTTTCTTGAGAGGTTCCATGCTTTTCTTTACTATCTGACTGGTCAGTAAGATAGCAATTAAATGAACAGAAAGTCAATAAAAGAGATTTCCCAGTAAAACAATGGACTGTTGGAAAGCGTGCGCTTACTTTAAAACTTAAGAATGACAAATGCGCAGGCTTTGCAGTAATGTCCAGTCATAGCTAGGGGTCCTGCGCCCGGCCATCCGGCCGCGTGCGGGTGAGACAGACCCTTGGAA
>DATNCF010000024.1:0-12752 GCA_035571675.1 Burkholderiales bacterium
AGGAAATGCCGCTCCAGCGCGGGAATGCTGGCCGGAGTGAGTTGCTTGACGGCGGGTTTGATCATGGCCCCTTTCAGCCCCGCGCGCGGGGTTTAGTCCACTGGCTCTCCACCTGCGCTTTATTCTACGCGCCGTCTTTGAGGCGCGTTCGTCTCTCCACTACGCGCCGTCTCCGCGTAGTGCCGTCTCCGCATAGTGCCGTCTTGACTGCAGCTCTTACTTCGGGCCGGCCATTGCGGCAAAGGCGGCGTCGGCCGCGGCCAGCGTGGCGGCGATTTCCGCTTCGCCGTGCGCCGAACCCACGAAGCCGGCCTCATAGGCCGAGGGCGCGAGGTACACGCCGCGCGCCAGCATGGCGTGGAAGAAGCGCTTGAAGGCTTCTGCGTCGCATTGCATGACTTCGGCGAAGCTCGCCGGCGGCGCGGCGCGGAAGTACAACCCGAACATGCTGCCCACGTGCTGCGCTGAAAAAGTCACGCCGTGCTCTTTCGCGGCGGCTTGCAGGCCCTGTATCAGCTTGTCCGCGGCGGCGTCCACGCGCTCGAAGAACCCCGGCGCCTGCAGGGCGCGCAGCGTGGCCAGGCCCGCGGCCACGGCCACCGGGTTGCCCGACAGCGTGCCGGCCTGGTACACCGGCCCCAGCGGCGCGATGCACTGCATGATGTCGCGCCGGCCGCCGAACACGCCCACCGGCATGCCGCCGCCGATGACCTTGCCCAGCGTGGTGAGGTCGGGCCGGATGCCGTAGCGGCCCTGGGCGCATTGCGGCCCCACGCGGAAGCCCGTCATCACCTCGTCGAAAATCAGCACCGCGCCGTGCCGCGTGCACTGCGCGCGAAGGGTTTCGAGAAAGCCCGGCGTGGGCGCGACCAGGTTCATGTTGCCGGCCACGGGTTCGACGATGACGCAGGCGATGCGCTCGCCTTGGGCCTGGAACAGATCTTCCACGGCCTGCGCGTCGTTATAAGGGAGCACCAGGGTGTCGGCCGCAGCGCCCGGCGGCACGCCGGCCGACGACGGCCGGCCCAGCGTGAGCGCGCCCGAGCCGGCCTTCACCAGCAGGCTGTCGGCGTGGCCGTGGTAGCAGCCCTCGAACTTCACGATCAGGCTGCGGCCGGTGAAGCCGCGCGCCAGGCGCAGCGCGCTCATGGTGGCCTCGGTGCCCGAGCTCACCAGGCGCAGCAGCTCCATGCCGGGCAGCAGCTTCTGCAGCAGCTCGGCCATGTCGATCTCGGCCTCGGTGGGCGCGCCGAAGGACAGCCCGCGCTCGGCTGCCTGCTGCACGGCGCGCACCACCTCGGGATGGGCGTGGCCCAGCAGCAGCGGGCCCCACGAGCCCACGTAGTCGATGTATTCGTTGCCGTCCGCGTCCCAGATGCGCGCGCCCTGGCCGCGCGTGATGAAGGGCGGCGTGCCGCCCACGGCGCGGAAGGCGCGCACCGGCGAATTGACGCCTCCGGGAATGCTCAGTTGCGCGCGCGCAAATAAATTTTCGTTCTTGGAAGTCATGTGGGTACGGTGTCGAACAGGGCGGAGTACCTGCGGGCAGCGGCCTCAATATCGTCCGCGGAAAATACGTCCGTGATCACGGCCACCGCGCTGGCGCCGGCGCCGACGACCTGCGCGGCATTGTCCGCGGTGATGCCGCCGATGGCCACCACGGGCACACCAAGCTCGCTACGGGCGCGCGCGTACAGCGCATGCGGCGCGCTCACCGCCCCCGGCTTGGTGGGCGAAGCAAAGGCCGCGCCGAAGGCCACGTGGTCGGCGCCCGCTTCACGCGCAGCCACCGCCAGCTCGAAGCGGTTGTAGCAGGAGGCGCCGAGCAGCCGGTTTTCCCCCAGCGCGCGGCGCGCGCCGGCCACGTCGCCATCTTCGCCACCGAGATGAACGCCATCAGCGTCAATGGCGAGAGCCAGATCGAGGTGGTCGTTCACGATGAGAGGTACGCCTTGCGAGCGGCACAGCCCCAGCAGAGCTTTGGCCTGGATAAGGCGCAATTCGGGTGAAGCCATCTTGTTCCGGTACTGCACCAGCTTCGCTCCGCCGGCGATGGCCTGCGACACCTTGCGCGACAAGACTTCGGTATCCGCTTCGTCCGGGGTGATGCCGTAAAGTCCATGCACCGCCGTTAAGGCGAGCCTACTTCCGCTCGTCATTCTCAGCTTCCCCGCCTTCGTCCCCGCTCTCTTCCTCGCTGCTCCCGCCCTCGCGCGCCCAGAAGAACCGGTCGGGCAGATGCTGGCCCATGCCGGGCCGGAAGCCGGCCGCCAGCGCCTGCCAGGTGTATTCCTGCGCCTCGCGCACGGCGTCGGACACGTCCAGCCCGTTGGCCAGCATGGCCGCGATGGCCGAGGCCAGGGTGCAGCCCGAGCCGTGATAGCTGCCGGGCAAGCGTTCCCAGGCGTCGGAGCGCAGTTCGCCCTCTTCTTCGCCGTACAGGGTGTTCACCACCTGCGGCGTGTTCTCGTGCGTGCCGGTGATGAGCACGTACTCGCAGCCCGCGCGCAACAGGCGGGAGGCGCACTCGGCCAGTTCGGGATCGTCCTCGTCCGCGCGGCCTTCGTCGTTGCCGCCGCCGGCATTTTCGTCCGCTTCTTCGTCATCGTCCTCGCTGGCCAGGGCGCGCGCCAGGCGCCGCGCCTCGGGACTGTTGGGCGTGATGATGGTGGTCTGCGGCAGCAGCAGCTCGGTGAGGGCTGCGATCATGTCCTCGGAAGCCAGCTCGTCGCCGCGGCCCGACGCCAGCACCGGGTCGAGAATGAGCGGAATGTCCGGATAGTCGGCCACCACCTCGGCGATGGCGGCGATGTTTTCCACGCTGCCCATCATGCCCACCTTGAACGCGGCCACGGGCATGTCTTCCAGCAGCGTGCGCGCCTGGTCGGCCACCCAGTCCGAGTCGATGGGCATCACGTCGTCCACGCCGGCCGTGTCCTGGATGGTGATGGCGGTGACTACCGACAGGCCATGGCAGCCCATGGACGCCAGCGTGAGCAGGTCGGCCTGGATGCCGGCGCCGCCGGTGGGATCGGTGGCGGCGAAAACGAGCACCAGCGGAGGGGAAGACGGGCTGTCGTGGGACGGCATGAGGGGGAAAGCCGGTGGCGGCAGGAGGGCCAACCGGGTAAGATGCGAGCGTTTATTGTAACCCATGCCCCCGCAGTTGACCTTCGGGGCTGCTCCTTGGTAATGACTGAAACCGCCCAAACCTATAAAACGTGGATGTGCCTGATTTGTGGATGGATTTACGATGAAGCCGAGGGCGCGCCGGACGAAGGCATCGCCGCGGGAACGCGCTGGGAAGACGTGCCCATGAACTGGACCTGTCCGGAGTGCGGCGCGCGCAAAGAAGACTTTGAAATGGTGGCGATCTGATCGCGTTGTGCGGAGCCGCGACTCGCCACCCTCCTTGGTAGCTGTGTAGTTTTGCGGGGGAGGGGACAGTGACGGAATCCGCGGCCCAGCCGACCGCGCCCGGCAACGTGGCCGGGCTCAAGGTGATGGTGATCGACGACTCGAACACCATCCGGCGCAGCGCCGAAATCTTCCTGCTGCAGGCCGGCTGCCAGGTCATCCTGGCCGAGGACGGCTTCTCGGCGCTGCCCAAGATCGCCGACCACCAGCCCGACGTCATTTTCTGCGACATCATCATGCCGCGGCTGGACGGCTACCAGACCTGCGCCCTGATCAAGAAGAACCCGCGCTTCGCCGCCACGCCGGTGATCATGCTGTCCTCCAAGGACGGCGTGTTCGACCGCGCGCGCGGCCGCATGGTGGGTTCGGATGAATACCTCACCAAGCCCTTCACGCGCGACAGCCTGCTGGCGGCGCTGGCGGCGCTGGCGGCGCTGGCGGCGCATGCGCCCATGCCGCCCGCCTCGGGCAACGGCCCCGGGAGGGGCGCATGAAGGTGCGCAAAATCCTCATCGTCGACGACTCGCGCACCGAGCGCCAGATCCTGCGCCAGCTCCTGTCCAGCCGCAGCTACCGCTGCGTGCTGGCCGAGACCGGCGAGGACGGCGTGAGCCTGGCGCGGGCCGAGCAGCCCGACCTCATCCTCATGGACGTGGTGATGCCGGGCATGAACGGCTTCCAGGCCACGCGCCAACTCGCGCGCGACGAAGCCACCCGGCACATTCCCATCATCATGCTGAGCAGCAAGGGCGAGGAGACGGACAAGGTCTGGGGCATACGCCAGGGCGCGCGCGCCTACCTCACCAAGCCGGTCGACCCCAACGACCTGCTGGCGCGCATCGCCGACATCGAGAATGGCTGATTCATCGGGCGGACCGCAGCCGGCCCAGGGTTCCAGACGCGCCGCGTCGGCGCTGGGCGTGGCGGCGGGAGGCCGGAACTGGCTGCTGCGCCTGGGGGACGCGGGCGAAATCCTGTCCGTGCCCGAGCTGGTGCGCGTTCCCCTCACCCGGCCCTGGTACCTCGGCCTCGCCCAGGTGCGCGGCAACCTGGTGAGCGTGGTCGATATCGGCCTGTTCAGCGGCGGCACGCCGGGCTTCATCACGCCCGAATCGCGGCTGGTGCTGGTCGCCGACCGGCTGCGCAGCCATTGCGCACTGCTGGTGCAGCGCCTGCTGGGGCTGAAAGACCTGGCCGCGCTGACCAAGGAAATAACGGCGGAAATAACGGCGGAGAGCACGGCGGAAAACACGGCTGAAGAAATGTCCTGGCGGGGCGCGCTGTTTCGCGACGCGCAGGGCGGAGAGTGGCGCGAACTGAACATTCCCGCGCTGGCCCGCAGCGAAACCTTCCTGAACGTCGGGCTGTAGCCGATGCGGTTCGTTGCCGATGTCGGTGTGGGCGGCCCTCGAGGTCATCGGGCGCAGAAACAGGAAAGGCGCACGTGATGGTGTTCAAGTTGCCGGGCCGCAAGCCGAAGGCGAAGCAGGAAGCGGCCGGGCTGGATGAGGCCACGGTCATCCTGCCCGCGCCGCCCCGTCAAACGTCGTCCAAGACAAGCACAAGCGCATCAAGGCCGGGCACCTCTCCGGAAAAGGACGGCGGGCGCAAGGACTCGCGACTGGACGCGCCCGGGAGCCCCTCCGCGCCGCCGGCCACACAGCGCGGGCGCCGTTCCGCGGCGCAGCCCGTGGTGAGGCCCCTGGCCCTGATCGGCGGGCTGCCCGTATCGCGGCAATACGGCGTGCTGGGCCTGGTGCTGCTCATCCTGGCGGCGCTGGCCGCCGCGACGGTGGTGTTGGATCGCCGCCAGGCGGCCGACGGCGCCGTCTACCTGGCCACCGCCGCCAACATGCGCGTGCTCACCCAGCGCATTGCCAAGGCCGCCGAGGGCGTGACCTCGGGCAATGCCGATCTGTTCCCGCAGTTGCAGAGCGCGCGCGGCGAGTTGGCCGACAGCCTCAAGCTGCTCATGCAGGGCGGGCAGGCGGCCGGGCGCACCGTGCCGGCCAGTTCCGACGCCGTGCAGCCGGTGTTGGACGAACTGGCGCGCGACTGGATGCGCACCGAGCGCAACATCGGCGTGCTGCTGGCGCAGCGCAAGGGCCTGGCGGGCGCCGCCACGGCCGGAGCGGCCCTGGATGCGGCGCGCCAGCGGCTGCGTGAATTGGCCGCCGATATTCCCGCTACCAGGCCGCGCGGCCGTACCCAGGACGCCGCGGCGCTGCCGCAGCGCCTGGCGGCCTGGCTGGAGCGGCCCTTGCCCGCCACGGCCGAGGCCATGGAGGACTTCGGCAGGAACGCGGCCGCTCTTCACGAGCAACTGGCCGCGGCCAAGGACGGCGCCGACGATGCCGCGGCGGCGCAAAAGCTCGCCGACATGGATACGGCCGTGACGGCGTTGCAGGACGCGGTCATTACCGCGGTCGGCGGCGCGTTGGCGCAAAGCGCCACCGTGACCGCCGCGCGCCAGATCACCGACGATTCCGAAATCCTGTTCAACGAATCGCAGAAAGTGGTGCAGGCCTACGAGACCGAACTCACCGGCCGCACCGGCAATTTCGTGGTGCTGGGCGTGCTGGCCCTGCTGGCCGCTGTCGTCACCTGGCTCATGGTGCGGGTGTACGTGGCCGAGGAGCGGCGCCGCACCGAGGACGCCGAACGCCAGCGCGCCGAGACCGAGCGCAGCAACACCGCCAACCAGGATGCCATCCTGCGCCTGATGAATGAAATGAGCGTGCTGGCCGAGGGCGACCTGCGCGCCCGCGCCACGGTGTCCGAAGACATCACCGGCGCCATCGCCGATGCCGTCAATTTCACCGTGGAGGAGCTTGCCAAGCTGGTGTCGCGCATCAACGGCGCTTCGAGCCAGCTCTCCGCCGCGGCCACCACGGCGCAGCGCAGCTCAGACCAACTGCTGGCCGCGGCCGATTACCAGTCCAAGGAAATCCGCGCCTCCAGCGCCACGGTGCTGGGCATGGCCGAGGCCATGACGCGCATCTCCGGCGGCGCCAGCCAGTCGGCCGACGTGGCCGGCCAGTCGCTGGCCGCGGCGCGGCGCGGACGCGAGGCGGTGGAGGCGGCCATCGCCGGCATGGACGGCATCCGCGTCCAGATCCAGGAGACCGCCAAGCGCATGAAGCGCCTGGGCGAGTCCTCGCAGGAAATCGGTGAAATCGTCGAGCTCATCGCCGACATCACCGAGCAGACCAACGTGCTGGCCCTGAACGCCTCCATCCAGGCCGCCGCCGCGGGCGAAGCCGGGCGCGGCTTCTCGGTGGTGGCCGAGGAAGTGCAGCGCCTGGCCGAACGATCGAGTTCCGCGACCCGCCGCATCGGGGCCATTGTTAAAACCATCCAGGCAGATACCCAGGAAACAGTTGCCGCCATGGAGAAAAGCACACAGGGCGTTGTGGAAGGAGCGCGTTTGTCAGACGCAGCAGGGAAAACACTAGAAGAAATTGGAACTGTTTCCAGCCGGTTAGCAAGGCTGATAGCCGAGATCAAATCCATCACGGAAGAGCAGGGCCGGACGGCACAAACGGTTGCGGCCAATATGCAGAGCGTCTTAACCATTACTGAACAAACATCAGCCGGAACAAAGAGAACGGCACAATCCATCGAGCAACTATCCCAACTGGCGCAGAGTTTGAAAGCGTCAGTAGCGAACTTTAAGATTTGAGCGTGTAGCTTCACATGAAGGTCTTCCCTCTCCCCCATCCCCTCTCCCCAGGAGAGGGGCTTAACACCCTTCCCCAGGGGGGAAGGAGTGGCGCGGGAGCGTGGCATCAAGGCAACGGGGCAGCGGACGCGGCGCAGTCGCCCGGCTACGCTGTGCCGTTTCCTTGGCACGACGCTTCGCCGGGCGGAGATGGGGCGAGCCCTCCGCTGAATAGAAAAAGAAAACTCTTATGAATGCGCGCGCCACCTTCGACGTCGGCCCGCTTTCATGGGTGAAAGCGGAAATCGATCAATCGCTGCGCAGCGCCGGTTCTGCCCTGAGTAAATTCGCCGCGGCCGGCGCAACGGACATTGACAAGTTCAAGTCGGCAATCAATCTGCTGCATCAAGCCCACGGCGCCCTGGAGATAGTCGGTATCGCAGGCTTGACCCGTGTTTCGGAAGAACTCGAAGCCCTGCTCAACGACATCGGCCACGGCACGGTCGTCTGCGACGAGGCGGTTCTGCAGCTCGCTCAGCGCGCCATGCAGGCGCTGGCGCGCTACCTCGACGAACTCATGGCCGGCGAGCCCAACCAGCCGCTGCGGCTGTTGCCAGTCTATCGCGAAGTGGTTGCCGCCCGCTCGAGCGGGAAGGATGGAGCGCTCGAGGCCGATCCCGTCGATTTGTACTTTCCCGACCTGTCGGCGCGGCCCCCACGCCGCGAAAAAACTCCGGTTTTGCTGCATATCGAGGAGACCCAGAAATATTTTCGTGAGCAGCGCGCGCGCTTTCAAAGGGGCTTTCTGGCCTGGCTGAAAAACGATGTGTCCGGTCCCGCCGACATGCTGGAGGCCGTGCGCGCGGTGGAGCTGACGCAGGGTCCCACGGCGCAACGCCCGTTCTGGTGGGCGGCGCAGGCGTTTTTCGAGGCGTTGGGCGCGGACGCGCTGGCCGACGGCACCGACGCGCGCCGCACCGTGATGCGGGTGGAGACGCAGATCCGCCGCCTGGTCGAGGGCTCGTCCAACGTGGCCGAGCGGCTGATGCGCGAGGTGCTGTACGGCGTGGCGCTGGCACAGCCGGCCACCCCGGGCATTGCCGAAGTTCAGGACACGTTCAAGCTGGCCGGCTCCATTCCCGGGGCGGGGCGCGGGGCGGCGCCGGCCGCGGACATCGCCCCGCTGCGCGATGTGCTGGAAGAACTCAAGCAGGCCTGGAACCGTTACGCCGAAGCCGCCGAACGCAGTCCCGCCGACGCGGCGGTGCTGGAAGTGCTGTGCGAACGCCTTGCCGACGCGCTGGGCGAGACCCAGTCTGAACTGGCCGCCTTATTGCAGCCTTTGGGGGGCGACATTCATGCCGTGCTCCGCTGGCTGGCCGGCGACGCGGCGCGCATGAGCGAGGCCGTGGCGCTGGAGGTGTCGACGGCGCTGCTGCTGCTGGAGCGCGCGCTCGAGCGCGCCGCGGCGGGCGAAGCGCCGGGCGACGATTTCCGCCAGCAGGGCGGCCGTGTCTCGGCGCGGCTCGCGGCCATGCGCGAGGGCACGCTGTTGCGCACCGCGCCCGGTACGCCGGTGCTGGATCAACTCGCCGAACGCGCCCAGGAGCGCCTGGTCACCCAGCAGGTGGTGGCCGACATGCAGGGCAGGCTGCGCCTGGTGGAGCAGGTGCTGGACGGCTTCTTTCGCGATCCCGGCAAGCGCGGCGAACTGGCGGGCCTCGCCCAGCCGCTGCAGCAATTGCTGGCCGACCTCGACGTGCTGGGCGAGACCCGCGCGCGCGATGCCCTGGCCATGTGCGCCGCCGGCATTGAGCGCTATGCCGAGCCGGGCTACCGCCCGCTTGCGGGCGATTTCGAGGCCACCGCGCAGGCGCTGTCGGGCCTGGGCTTTTATTTCGATGCGCTGGCGGCGGGGCGCGCGGATTTCGACCTCGCCATGCGGCCGCTGCATGCCCAGGCCGGCGCCAGCGTCGAGGCCGAGCTCGAGCAGCAGATGGGACGGGCGCGCGGGCTGCTGCGGGAATGGCAGCGGCGTCCCGGCGACACGCTGCTCAAGGACGAACTGAAGAAAGAACTCAACGCCATTCGCCAGGACGCCGGGCTGGTGGCCGACTCAGGCCTGGAGGCGCGCAGCCAGGCCGCGCTAGAAGCGCTGCAGGACGCGCAGCCTCCGGCCTCGCAAGTGGCCGACGCGGTGAACGCCCTGGCGCCCGCGCCCCAGGCGCCGCCCCCCTCGGCCCAGGCGGCGCGCCTGGCCGAAGCCAGCCAGGAGGCCGTGGACGCGGAATTGCTGGGGGTCTACCTCGAAGAGGCCGAAGAGGTGCTGGGGCAGATCGCGCAGTCACTGGCGGCGCTGCGCGCCCGCGCCGACGACAAGGACGCGCTGGCCGAATTGCGCCGCGGCTTTCACACCCTCAAGGGCAGCGGCCGCATGGTGGGCCTCACCACCCTGGGTGAGGCGGCCTGGGCGGTGGAGCAGACGCTCAGCCAGGCGCTGGACCGCGAACTGGAAAGAAGCGGCGGCCGTGCCGCGCCTGAGTTGGCCGATCTGGTCGAGGCCGGGCGGCGCTACTTCGCCGACAACGTGGCGCGCCTCAAGGCAGGCGGCGCCGCCACCGATGCCTCGGGCCTCATCGCGCTGGCGGCGCGGGCGCGCGGCGAGACGGCGCATGCCGCACCGGCTCCGGTCCCGCCACGGACGGCACCGCCCCCATCGGCGCAGGTGATCGACTTCGCCGCGCTGGCCGCGGCCTCGGCCGGTGCTTCCGTGGCTCCGGCGGCCGGAGGCCAGGAGCCGACCGCCGGCCCAGCGCTGAGCGTCGTCCCCGACGGCGTGGTGGACCTCGACGGCCAGCGCATTTACACCACGGACTTCACGCTGTTCAGCGGTGAAGCCCATGCGCATCTGGCGACACTGCGCGCCGAGCACGACACGCTGGCGAACCACAGCATCATCACCGACGACATGCTGGGCGCGGCGCACGGCCTGGCGCAGGCCGCGGCGGCCGTGGACCTGGCGGCGTTGCGCGACCTCGCCCGCGCCTTCGAGCGCGCCCTGACCCAACTCGCCAACGACAGCCTGTCCGAGGGCGAACTGGCGCTGGTGGCCGAGGCGCTGGAGGCCGTCGACGGCATGGTGACCGCGGCGGTGTCCCTGCGCCAGCCGCGCCCCGCGCCCGAACTCATCGTGCGGCTGGAGAACGCCGCGGTCCCGCGCTTGCTGGCGCAATCGCCCGACGAGGTGCTGGTGCCCGAGGACGAGGGGGCGTGGCCGCGCGACCTGCCCGACGGCGATTCCGATGGAGGAACGGGCGCAGCGGATGAATCGCTGCCGGCGCCGCGCGCCACGCCGGTGGAACGCTTCGACGCGCGCATTCCCGACGACATCGACGCCGACATGCTGCCCAGCTTCATCGAGGAGGCCGAGGAGTTGATGCCCTCCATCGCGGCGGCGCTGCGCGCCTGGCGCGAGGCCGCCGAGGGCGCGGCCGGGGCGGCGAGCAACGCCGCGCCCGAGGGCATCGAGCTGCGCCGGCAAGCGCTGCAGCGGCTGCTGCACACTTTCAAGGGCAGCGCGCGCATGGCGGGCGCCATGTCGCTGGGGGACATCGCCCACCATATGGAGACACGCGCAGAAAACGCGCTGCAAGCCGGGGAGACACGCGCAGAAAGCGCGCCGCAAGCCGGGGAGACACGCGCAGAAAGCGCACCGCAAGCCGGGCAGACACGCGCAGAAGGCGCGCCGCAAGCCGGGGAGACACGCCCAGAAATCGCGCTGCAGGGCGGGGCCGTGGCGGCGCTGCTGGACGAACTGGAAGCGTCGTGGGACCGCGCCGGCGCCCTGTATGCAAGCCTGCGCGACGGCACTCACGCCGCGCCGGTGGCTGCATTGAACGCCGCCCCCGTCCCCGCGACCTCCGGCGGCGACGTTGCCCACACCGTGCTGGTGCGCGAGGGCGAGCAGGTCCAGTCCATGCTGCGCGTGCGCGCCGACATGATCGACAAGCTGGTGAGCGAAGCCGGCGAAGTGTCCATTGCGCGCAGCCGCATCGAGAACGAGATGCGCGCGCTCAAGGCCACCATCGGCGAGCTCACCGACAACGTGGCGCGGCTACGGGCGCAATTGCGCGAAGTGGAAATCCAGGCCGAAACGCAGATGCAGGCCGTGTCCAATGTGCGCGATGCTCACAGCGGCAAGGAAGGCTTCGATCCGCTGGAGTTCGACCGCTTCACGCGTTTCCAGGAGCTCACCCGGCTCATGGCCGAGTCGGTGAACGACGTGCAGACCGTGCACCACAACCTGCTGCAGGGCATGGCCGGCGTCGACACGGCGCTGGCCGCGCAGGCGCGCCTGTCGCGCGACCTGCAGCACGACCTGCTGCGCGTGCGCATGGTGGCCGTGGGCAGCCTGGCCGAGCGCCTGCACCGCATCGTGCGCGTCACGGCGCGCGAACTGGGCAAGCGCGTCAGCCTGGACATCAACGGCGCGGCCGTGGAACTGGACCGCGCCGTGCTGGAGAGCGTCACGCCCGCCATCGAGCACCTGCTGCGCAACGCCGTCATGCACGGCATCGAGCCGCCCGATGCGCGCACCGCCGCGGGCAAGGACGCGCGCGGCGAAATCCGCCTGGAGCTGGCGCAGGAGGGCAACGAGATCCGCATCGCCCTCAGCGACGACGGCGCGGGCCTCGACCTTGAGCGCATTCGCGCCCGCGCCGAGGAGAAGGGTCTGCTCGCGCCGGGCGCCGCGGTGTCCGACGCCGAGCTGGCCGATTTCATCTTTCTGCCCGGCTTCAGCACCGCCGCCGAAGTGACCCAGATCGCCGGCCGCGGCGTGGGCATGGACGTGGTGCGCAGCGTGGTGGCGGGGCTGGGCGGCCGGGTGGAAATCGCCTCCCGGCGCGGCGCCGGCATGCACACCACCATCTACCTGCCGCTCACGCTGGCGGTCACGCCCTCGCTGCTGGCGCGTGCCGGCCGCCGCCTGTTCGCCGTCCCGTCGGCCATGGTCGAGCACGTCATGCAATGCAAGGTGGAAGAGGTGGGCGCGTTGCGGGCCGCCGGCCACGCACAGTGGCAGGGCCGGCGCTACGCGCTCGCCCACCTCTCCGAACTGGTGGGCGAAGACGGGGCCAGCGCGAATTCCGCCGCGGGCCCAGGCAGTGAGCCGGGCGGCGCCGGGACGGCCACGCAATCTTCGCCGGGCACCACGCCCGTGCTGCTGGTGAAAAGCGGCAGCCACTCGCTGGCGCTGGAGGTGGAAAAGCTGTCCGGCGGCACGCAGGAAATCGTGGTCAAGGCCACCGGCCCGCATCTGCAGCGCGTGGCCGGCATCACCGGCGCCACGGTGCTGGGGTCGGGCGAGATCGTGCTCATCATCAACCCGGTGCGGCTCGCCGAGCACGCGCGCCGCGTGGCCGCGCACGAGGCCGCGCGCACCAGCGCGCCGCCGTCTCCGCCGCGGCAGGCGCTGGTCATGGTGGTGGACGATTCGCTCACGGTGCGCAAGGTCACCGGCCGCCTGCTGGAGCGCCAGGGCTACGCCGTGGCCGTGGCGCGCGACGGCGTGGAGGCGCTGGAGTATTTGCGGGCGCAGTTGCGTGACGGACGCGACCTGCCCGCGGTGCTGCTGGTGGACATCGAAATGCCGCGCATGGACGGCTTCGAGTTC
>DATNCF010000025.1:0-4967 GCA_035571675.1 Burkholderiales bacterium
CCGCGACAAGCGATTCGCCGCGACGCCGTAGAATCGCGGTTTCCACGACATCTCCCCGGGCAACATGCATATCGTCGTCACCGGCGCCGCGGGCTTCATCGGCTCCAACCTGGTGAAGGCGCTGAACCAGCGCGGCGAGCGCGACATCCTCGCCGTGGACAACCTCACGCGCGGCGACAAGGTGAAGAACCTCGCCGACCTGGAGATCGTCGATTTCGTCGACAAGCAGGAATTCCTGCGCCGGCTCGCAGCCGACGGCGTGCCGTCGAAGGTGAGGGCGTTCTTCCACCAGGGCGCCTGCTCCGACACCATGGAGAGCGACGGCCGCTACATGATGGAGAACAACTACCGCTACTCGGCCGCGCTGCTCGATTTCTGCATCGACCAGGAAGTGCCGCTGATCTACGCCTCTTCGGCGGCGGTGTACGGCGGCTCGGCCACGTTCCGCGAGGAGCGCGCCTTCGAGGCGCCGCTCAACGTCTACGGCTATTCCAAGTTCCTGTTCGACCAGGTGGTGCGGCGGCGCTCCAGCGAGGCGGCCAGCCAGATCGCCGGCTTCCGCTATTTCAACGTCTACGGGCCCAACGAGCGGCACAAGGGCCGCATGGCCTCGGTGGCCTGGCACTTCTTCAACCAGTTCCAGGCCGAGCGCTGCGTGCAGCCTTTCACCGGCTCGGGCGGCTACGCCGACGGCGAGCAGCAGCGCGATTTCGTCTCGGTCGAGGACGTGGTCAAGGTGAACCTGTTCTTCCTCGACCATCCCGAACTGTCGGGCATTTTCAACGTGGGCACGGGCCGCGCGCAGACCTTCAACGACGTGGCCCGCGCCGTGGTCAACGCCTGCCGCAAGGCCGAGGGCAAGCCGGCGCTCGACCTGCCCAGCATGCACCGCGAAGGCCTGGTGCGCTACCGGCCCTTTCCCGAAGCCCTGGCCGGCAAGTACCAGCACTTCACCCAGGCCGACATGACCCGGCTCAGCCGCGCCGGCTACCGCGAGCCCTTCCTCAGCGTGGAGGAGGGCGTGGCGCGCTACGTGGAACATTTGCTCCAATCCGTCCAGCGCTAGCGCGCAAGTCGGCATAGAGAACCATCAGGAACCACCATGCCCAAGTACCAGAGCATCGAAGACACCATCGGCAAGACGCCGCTGGTGCGGCTGAAGCGCATTCCAGGGGACACCGGCAACACCATCCTGGCCAAGCTGGAGGGCAACAACCCCGCCGGCTCGGTGAAGGACCGCCCGGCGCTGTCCATGATCGCGCGCGCCGAGAAGCGCGGCGACATCAAGCCCGGCGACACCCTGATCGAGGCCACCAGCGGCAACACCGGCATCGCCCTGGCCATGGCGGCGGCCATGCGCGGCTACCGCATGGTGCTGCTCATGCCCGAGCATCTGTCTGTGGAGCGCCGCCAGGCCATGCGCGCCTACGGCGCCGAGATCGTGCTCACCCCCAAGGCGGGCGGCATGGAGGCGGCGCGCGACCTGGCCGAAAAAATGCGCGACGAAGGAAAGGGAGTCATCCTGGACCAGTTTGCCAACCCGGATAATCCTTTGGCGCATTACGAGACCACCGGGCCGGAGATCTGGGCCGACACAGAGGGCACCATCACGCACCTGGTTTCCAGCATGGGAACAACAGGAACGATCATGGGAACGAGCAGATTTCTCAAGGAGAAGAACCCGGCAATACAGATCATTGGCTGCCAACCGACCGAAGGGTCGCAGATACCAGGCATACGGAAGTGGCCGGTGGAGTATTTGCCCAAGATTTATGACGCGGCCCGGGTTGATCGGATGGAATACGTGAGCCAGGGGGATGCCGAGGAGATGACGCGGCGATTGGCGCGTGAAGAGGGCATATTTGCCGGGATATCCTCGGGCGGGGCGATGGCGGTGGCGATCCGGCTCTCCAAAGAACTGAAGAATGCAACGATAGTTTCAATAGTTGCGGATAGAGGTGATCGGTATCTTTCGACGGGCGTGTTTCCGGATTGAGAATGATTTTCTCGTTAACCCTCTCCCCAACCCCTCTCCCTGGGGGAGAGGGGCTTAGTCTCGCGGGTTTTGCCTCTCTCTCCCAGGGGGAGAGGGACCGAGGGAGAGGGCGAGCCTGAACGGCTGCGAAACTATCATGACGCCCATCCTAGCTTTCGATATCGAAACAGTTCCGGATGTAGCCGGGCTGCGCAAGCTCAATGAGCTCGATTCTGGCTTGTCTGACTCCGACGTCGCCGATCTGATGTTCACACGCCGCCGGGCGCAATCCGGCAACGATTTCCTCCCGCCCCACCTGCAACGTGTGATCGCCATCTCCTGCGCCCTAAGGGAAGGCGACCAATTCCGCGTCTGGTCTCTAGGTGATGAACACGAATCCGAAGGCGACCTGATCCGCCGTTTCTACGAGGGCATCGAGCGCTATACCCCCCAGCTTGTTTCGTGGAACGGCAGCGGCTTCGACCTGCCGGTCCTGCATTACCGGGCCATGATTCATGGATTGAGCGCCCCCCGTTACTGGGACCTGGGCGACGACGACCGCGAGTTCCGCTTCAACAACTACATCAGCCGCTACCACACACGCCACCTCGATTTGATGGACCTGCTGGCGCTGTACAACGGCCGCAACAACGTGCCGCTGGACGCGCTCGCCCAGCTCTGCGGCTTCCCTGGCAAGCTGGGCATGGACGGCTCGCAGGTGTGGGGGGCTTTCCAGGACGGTCGCCTGGCCGAAATCCGCAACTACTGCGAGACCGACGCCGCCAACACCTTCCTCCTGTTCCTGCGCTTCCAGTTGCTGCGCGGGGCCTATGACAAGGACCGTTACCAGCGCGAATGCGCGGTGGTGCGCGCCTGCTTGGCCAAGTCTCCGGCGCCGCACTGGCGGGAATTCCTCGACGCCTGGCCCGAGACCGTGTCCACAGCGAAAGCTCCCGATGCCTGAGGCGCTGGTCGAGTCCCTCGACCGGGAAGGGCGGGGTGTCGCGCATCACGAGGGCAAAGCCATCTTCATTGAAGGCGCCCTGCCGGGCGAGCGCGTCGAATACACCTCGCATCGCCGCAAGGAGAACTACGAACTCGCCACCGTAACAGCGGTGCTAGAAGCGAGCAGCGCCCGCGTCGACCCGCAATGCCCCTGGTTCGGGCGCTGCGGCGGCTGCTCGCTGCAGCACGCCGCGCTCTCCACCCAGGTGGCGGCCAAGCAGCGCGTGCTCGAGGACGCGCTGTGGCACATTGCGCGCCTGCGTCCCGAGCGCCTGCTTTCGCCCATCGCGGGGCCAGCCTGGGGCTACCGGCACCGCGCGCGGCTTTCTGTGCGCCTTGTGGCCAAGAAGGGGAGGGTGCTGGTGGGCTTCCACGAGCGCAAGTCCAGCTACGTGGCGGAAATGAACAGTTGCGAAGTGCTGCCGCGCCACGTATCGGATCTCATACCGCGCTTGAGTTCGTTGGTCGAAGCGCTTTCCATACGAACCCGTCTGCCCCAGATCGAGGTGGCCGTGGGCGATGCGCTGACCGTGCTGGTATTGCGTGTGCTCGATCCACCCAGCGAAGCAGACCAGGCGCTATTGAAACGATTTGCCGAAGACCAGGGCATCCGATTCTGGCTGCAGCCTGCTGGTCCCGAGTCGGCGAAGCCATTCTGGCCGCTCGCCCGGCCCGATGGTCAACCCGTGCCGGAGCTGGACTATTCCTTGGCGGAATTCGGCGTGTCCATTGCCTTCCGCCCCACGGATTTCACCCAGGTCAATCACGCCGCCAACCGCATGCTGGTGCGGCGCGCCCTGCGCCTGCTCGATCCCAGGGAGGGCGAGCGCATCGGCGATTTCTTCTGCGGCCTGGGCAATTTCACGCTGCCCATCGCGAGATCGGGCGCGCAAGTCTTCGGCGTGGAAGGCGCAGCAGCATTGGTGGAACGCGCCAAAGGAAACGCAGCCACAAACGGTCTGGCGCAGAACACGCGCTTCGCCGTGGCCAACCTCTTCGACCCGGACGCCTGCCGCAAGGTATTGCCAGAAGCCGGAGCGCTAGACGCCGCCCTCATCGACCCTCCGCGCGAAGGCGCGATCGAATTGATCAAGGCGCTGCCCGAAGGACCCGCCGGAGCTACGCTCCGGCGCCTCGTGTACGTGTCGTGCGACCCTGCGACACTGGCCCGCGACGCCGCCGTTCTGGTTCAAACCCAGAACTACCACCTTGAGGCTGCGGGAATAGTGAACATGTTCCCGCAAACCTCCCACGTCGAGTCCATCGCCATGTTCACAAAAGCACAAGCGAGCCAATAGCCGTGGCCATGCCCCGCCACATATTGATATCGCTCATTGTTGCCTGCGCGCTGTTCATGGAAAACATGGACTCCACCATCATCGCCACGTCTCTACCCGCCATCGCGAGGGGACTGGGCGAGCATCCGCTGTCGCTCAACCTCGGCCTGACCTCGTACCTCGTCAGCCTGGCGGTGTTCATCCCCGTGAGCGGCTGGGTGGCCGACCGGGTGGGCTCGCGCACGGTGTTCCTGGTCGCCATCGTGGTGTTCATGCTGGGCTCGATACTGTGCGCGGCCTCTCAGAGCCTGGGCTTTTTCGTGGCTGCGCGCTTCTTCCAGGGCCTGGGCGGGGCCATGATGGTGCCGGTGGGGCGCATGGTGCTGCTCAAGTCCGCCCCCAAATCGGAAATGGTGGTGGCGCTCAACTACCTCACCATGCCCTCGCTCATCGGCCCGGTGGTGGGGCCGGCGCTGGGCGGCTTCATCACCCTGTACTTCAACTGGCGCTGGATATTCCTGGTCAACGTGCCCATCAGCATCCTCGGCCTGCTGCTCGCCTGGCGCCACATCCCCAACTACAAGGGCGAGGACCTGAAGCCCCTGGACCTGCGCGGCTTCGGCCTGACCAGCATTGGCCTGGCGGCCCTGATGCTGGGCATGTCCACCCTGGGCCGGCACCTGTTGCCCTGGGAGGCGGCCGTGGGGCTG
>DATNCF010000026.1:0-6091 GCA_035571675.1 Burkholderiales bacterium
TCACCAGTTCGCCGATGGCGCCCACGGGGGTGGTCACCACGGGAATGCCCACGGCCATGGCCTGCATCAGCGCCTGCGGCACGCCCTCGTTGGCGTACGAAGGCAGGGCGAACGCGTCCAGGGCGCGAAGCCAGGGCACCACGTCCGCCTGGTTGCCCGCCATGCGCACGCGCGCCGAGAGGCCGAGCGCGTCAATCTGCGCGCGCAGGTTGTCGCGCCCCGGCCCATCGCCCACGATCACGAGCTGCGCGCCCTCCATGCCGGCGCCGGCCATGGCCTC
Organism: Burkholderiales bacterium; assembly: GCA_035571675.1. GTDB lineage: Bacteria > Pseudomonadota > Gammaproteobacteria > Burkholderiales > SG8-39 > CAIYPG01. The sequence goes on from DATNCF010000026.1 coordinate 281, forward strand.
GACCAGGAAGCGGTGGCCCTTCCAGCTGCGCAGCGTGGCCACGATGCCGACCAGCGGTGCGTTCGCCGGCAGTTGCAGCCACGCGCGCGCCGCAGCCTGGTCGCCGGGCGAGAAGCGCTGCAAATCGACGCCGGTGGGCACTGACAGCACGCGCTGCGGCTCCAGGCCGGTCTCGCGCATCACCTGCTCGCGCAGCGCCTCGCCGGTGGTGACCACGCGGGCCGTGGCGCGGCGGTACAGCCAGCGGCTGGCGGCATTGGGCGGAATGGGCGCGGAAATGTGGCGCGTGCGCACCAGCGGCGGCGCCTGCGCCAGGCCCACCGACGCGAGCGCGGCCAGCCAGGAGTCGGTGGAACTGTGGGTGTTGATCACGTCGGGCCGCTGGCCGGCCAGCAGGCGGCGCAGCGCGCGCAGCCCCGCCAGGTTCTTGCCCGCAATGGGCAGCGCCACGGCGGGCACGCCGCGCTTGCCCGCTTCGGCGTAAATGCGCGATTCGGCGGGCGCGGCGATCAGCACCTCATGGCCGCGTGCCTGCATGCCGGCGGCTTCTTCCAGCACGCGCAGCTCCTGGCCGCCCCAGCCGCAGGACGATTCGGTGTGCAGGATTTTCATCTTTCCCGCGCGCCGCTCATCAGGCTCCCGCGCCGGCCACGGCCGTGTCTTCGTCGGCGAACTGGATGCGATGCAGCTTGGCGTACAGGCCGTCGCGCGCCAGCAGTTCGGCATGCGTGCCCATTTCGGCAATGAGGCCGCGCGACATGACCACGATGCGGTCGGCGTGCTCGATGGTGGACAGGCGATGGGCGATGACGATGGTGGTGCGGCCCTGCATCAGCGTGGCCAGCGCCTCCTGCACGTAGCGCTCGCTTTCGCTGTCCAGCGCCGAGGTGGCCTCGTCGAGGATGAGCACCGGCGCGTCCTTGAGCAGCGCGCGCGCGATGGCCAGGCGCTGGCGCTGCCCGCCCGAGAGCTTGACGCCGTTCTCGCCGATCATGGTGTCGAAGCCCTGCGGCATTTCGCGGATGTACTCCATGGCGTGGGCCGCGCGCGCCGCCTCCTCGATGCGCTGGCGCGAGGCGCCGGCCATGGCGCCGTAGGCGATGTTGGCGGCCACGGTGTCGTTGAAGAGGGCCACATCCTGGCTCACCATGGCGACGTTGCCGCGCAGGCTGGCCAGGCGCAGCTCGCGCAGGTCGTGGCCGTCCAGGGTGATGCGGCCGCGCGTGGGATCGTAGAAGCGCGGCAGCAGGCTCACCAGGGTGGACTTGCCGCTGCCCGACTGGCCCACCAGCGCCACCGTCTCCCCCGGCGAGACGGCGAGGTCGATGCGCTCCAGCGCGGCGCGGTTCGACCCCGGATAGATGAAGCCCAGGTTCTCGAAGCGCAGCTCGCCGCGCGCGCGCGGCAACTCCACCGTGCCGGTGTCCACTTCGGGCGTTTCATCCAGCAGCTCGAACACGCTGTCGGCCGAGGCCAGGCCGCGCTGCAGCGGCGCGTTCACGTCAGACAGGTGCTTGAGCGGCGACAGCAGCATGAGCATGGCCGTGATGAAGGACACGAACTCGCCCACGGTGAACGAGGCCGACTTGGACTGGTTGATGGCGATGGCCACGATGATGGCGAGCGCGATGGAGGCGAACAACTGCACCATGGGCGCGGTGAGCGAGGCGGCGATGGCCTGGCGCATGCTGTAGCCGCGCAGCTTCTGGTTGGCGCGGCCGAAGCGCGCCTCCTCGTAGGCTTGGCCGCCGAACACCTTCACCACCTTCTGGCACTCGATGGACTCTCCCAGCACGTGGGTGACGTCGCCCATGGAGCGCATGGCTTCGGTGCTCATGGTGCGCAGACGTTTGCTGGTGAGCTTGATCACCAGCGCCACGGCCGGCACCACGATGAGCGTGAGCAGGGTGAGCTTCCAGCTCAGGTACAGCAGCCACACCAGCAGTCCGATCACCGTGAACGAGTCGCGTATCAGGGTGGTGAGCACCGAGGTGGCGGCGGCATTGACGCCCGAAACGTCGTAGGCAATCTTGGACACCAGCGTGCCGGTGGTGGTGTTCTCGTAGTACGAGGAAGGCAGCCGCAGCAGGCGCTGGAACAGCTCGGCGCGCAGGTCCAGGATCACGCGGTTCGACACCCACGACATGGCGTACGACGACACGTAGGTGAGAACGCCGCGCAGCACGAAAATGCCCACCAGCGCGATGGGCATGAGGTAGGCGATCGTGGGGTCGCGGTTGACGAAGCTGCCGTCCAGCAGCGGCTTCATGATGGCCGGGAAAAGCGGCTCGGTGGCCGCGGTGAGCACCATGCCCAGGATGGACAGCGCGAACGCCTTCCAGTAGGGGCGCACATATCCCATCAACCGCGCGTAGAGCTCCCGGGACGAGCGTTCCTTCACCTTCTGGCCTTGCGGGGAAAGGCTAAATTATACCAAGGCTTATCACTAAAAAAGGCTTAAAAACCAAAAGCTAAACCCCGAAACCACAAGCTGAGCGCCCAGACCAAAGGCGTCTATCCGGGCGTCAGCGGGCGGACAGGAGTTCCCTGTAGAGCGAGGTGAACTGGTTGACCATGTTCTCCAGGGTCAATTTTTCCGCGACGGTGCGGGCGCGTTCCCCCATCGTGGCGCCTTTCTCCCTGGTTATGGTTGCCATGTAGCGCGTCAGCGTTGCGGTGTCCAGGGCGTCGCAGGCGTGGCCGCACTGGGCGGGTTCGATGAGTTCGGCCGCGCCGCATTGGGTGGAGGTGATGACCGGCAGGCCGCTCGCCATGGCTTCCAGGGTGGCGTTGGGGAAGGGATCGTAGAGCGTGGGCAGCACGAAGCAGTCGGCGGCGGCGTACCAACCTTCGATATCGTGGCGTGGGCCCGCGAAGTGCGTGCGGTCCGCGAGGCCAAGGCTTGCTGCGCTCGCCTTGAAGCTTTCCAGCTTGCGGTCTGCGCCCAGGACCAGCAGGTGCGTGTCCCGTGCCAGTTTGGTCATGGCCTGCAAGGTTTGCGGCAGGCCTTTGCGTTCGTAGCCCGAGCCCACGAAGATGAACACGGATGACTCGCGTGCGATGCCCAATCGCTTGCGCAGTTCCGCGCCCTGCGTGGCCTTGAGGCCGGGATGGAAACGCTTGCAGTCCACGCCGTTGTAGATCACCCGGATGCGCTTCTCATCCAGGCCGAAATGCCCGCTCACTTCGTTCGCCACCATGCGCGAATTGCAGATCACCATGCGCAGCTTCGGGCTGGTGAACAGTTCCCGTTCCGCCGCCAGGGTATAGCGGTGCCAGGGACTGAGCCGGACCGCCAGGTTCGACAACGCTCCTGACGCGCGCGCCCGGTTGATCAGCCATTGCGCGTGCAGCCCGTCGCCGGCGCGGAATACGTCGCAGCCGGCAATGCGTTCGTGCGATTGCACCAGGTCGAAGCCCCGGCGCGTGGCGGCGCGCGCGGCGTTGGCGAAGCCCCAGTCGCGCCAGGTGCGCCCGATGTAAAAGGGATCGCACTTGATGTAGGACTCGCGGGTTTCCCAGACCCGGGTCACCAGCGTCACCGAGGTGCTGCCTTCGGCCGCCAGCGCCCGCAGCGCCAGGTCGATGAAGCGCTCGGCGCCTCCAAAGGGGTTGTAGCGCTGGCGAATCAGCGCGATTTTCATGCCGCGGTTTTCATGCGGCGTGGGTGCCCGCGGTCTGTTGCAGCAGCTCGTCCACCGCGGCGAGCACGCGCTCGCCGGGCAGCGTGACCAGGCAGTCGCTCACCTTGCTGCCGCCGCAGCCGTCGATGCCGCAGGGCCGGCAGGCATGCGTGAGCGAAGCCACCACGCGATGCGGCACCCCCCACGGGCCCCATTGCGCTTCGCCGCTGGGGCCGAACAGCGCCACCACCGGCGTGCCCATGGCGGCAGCCATGTGCATGGGCGCCGAGTCCACGCCGATGAACAGGCGCGCGCGCGCCGTGAGCGCGGCAAGTTCCTTGAGGCTGAGCTGGCCGCTGAGATCGGCCGGTTTCCGGGGGCAGAGTGCAAGGATGGCGGACACCTGGCGGCGCTCGTCTCCGGTGGGCGCACCGGTGAGCACCACGGCATGGCCGCGCGCCTGCAGCGCGCCGACGAGTTCGGCCATGCGCTCCTCGGGCCAGCACTTGAAGCTCCAGCGCGAGGCGGGGTGCACATGCACGAAGGGCCGGCCTTCCAGGCCGTGCGAGACAAGCAGGGTGCGCACCCGCGCCTCGGCTTCGGGGCCGGCGACGAGGCCGAGGCGCCGTTCCTCGGGCGAGGGCTGGATGCCGATGCGCCGCAGCGCGTCGAGGTTCCACTCCACCATGTGGCGGCGTGCGTTGAGCGGCTGCGCGAACAGGTGGGTGAAGCTGTTTTTCCAGTACGAAGACTTGCCGCCGACGTTGGGGGCCACCGCATGCCGCACGCCCAGCGTACGCGCCAGCCATGCGCCGCGCGGATGCTCCGACAGGTGCACCAGCAGGTCGTAGCGGCGCGCGCGCAGCGCCGCGAACAGCCGCCACTCGCGCGCGGCGCGCGCGGGCGCGCTCAATTGCTTCCAGCCGCGGTCGATGCCGTGCACCTGCGCGATGGCGGGATGGCCCTCGAGCATGGGCCGCGTGTCCTCGTACACCAGCGCGTCGATTTCCGCGTTGCCGGCCGCGGCGCGCAGCACCGGGAACACCGGCGAGGCCAGCAGCACGTCGCCGTGGTGGCGCAGCTTCACCACCAGGGCGCGCCTTACGGTGGCGAGGTCGACGCGGTCGCGGGGTCCGGCAAGCATGGCGCGCACATTATCAGAAAGCACGGCCGGCCGATGAGCTAACCCGATTCATGGGGGAAGCTTTCACGCTGCTTCGTCCCCGAAAAATTGCAGCAGCTTCCCCCAGAAGTTGGGGATTTACAAGGGGCTGTGGCCCCTTGTTCTTCCCTAAGGCAACTCGTAGCTCAAGCTGGCCAGCATGGCCCGCGTGTGCTCGGGATAGGCGTTGAACGAGGTGCCCGCGCCGTTGCGAATGGCATAGGAGTAGTACAGCTTGTCGAACAGGTTGGTCACGGCCAGGCTGGCCCCCACGCGGCCGCGCTTGTAGGCGAGCTTGACGTCGGTGGTGGAGTAGGCCGGCATCTGGCTGGGGAAGGTGTTGGCCTGGTCGTTGTCGTAGTACTGCCTGCCGACGCGGTGCCAGCTGCCCGAGAGCGTGAAGCCCTCCATGAAGTTCCAGGCCGCCCCCAGGTTGGCCACGTCGCGCGGCACCAGCGGAATGGTGTTGCCGGTGACGTCCACGGCGCCGATCTGGCCGCTGCGGTACCTGGCCTGGGTGAAGGACAGGCTGCCGCTCACGGTCAGGCCGGCCAGGGGCTGGAGGCCGGCTTCCAGTTCCACGCCCTTGCGTTCGGTGGGCGGCAGGTTGATGTTGGAGAAGGTGGGCGCGAAGAACTGGATTTCGTTGTTCAGCTTCATCCGGTACACGCTGGCGCGCGCGTGCAGGCTGCCCGAGCGGTAGGTGACGCCGCCCTCCAGGTCGTGCGAGGTCTGCGGCTCCAGCAGGGTGACCATGGCGTCGAAGAACGGCCCGCCGAACTGGCTGTACACCTCGTCCACCGTGGAAATGCGGAAGCTCGTGCCCGCCCGCCCATACGCCGACCACGCCTTGGTCAAGTCGCGGCGCAGTGCCACTTCCCAGGCGCGCGGCGTGCTGCTTTTCTCCCCCGCGGCGTAGGCGGCGGGATTGAGCAGATCCTGCGCGCGCATGGTGACGTGCTGCAGGCGGCCGCCCACGGTGAGCTTGGTGGCGTCGTTCAGGGCCACGTTGTCCTGGAAGTAGAA